>CAZKUN010000014.1:0-18800 GCA_964555935.1 uncultured Armatimonadia bacterium
CAGTTTCTTGGCACCTCTACCGAAAACCTCCCTGCTCATATGGGCAATGCGGGCTTGAGAACCTTGTCCAGATCAGTCAGGGTCCGTCTGCGCTGGGTGAGCCGTTGGAGAGCTGCCCCTCCGCCCAGTTCTGTAAGTGTCCTCTCTGCCCGTTTGGCCCGCTCCGGGTCCGGCCCGTCAATCTCGGCGCCGAGGACGCGTGTGGATATCTCTCGTGTGATATCTACGAGTCGGAGCCCCCCGACGAGTCGCCCCCACGTCTCGGGGTCGAGGTCATCGCTAAGGACCTCTAGCACGATGGCCGCGACGGCCTCCTCGACAGTGAGGAGCGCAGCCAGGGCCGCAGACGCCTGAGCGCGGATCTCCGCGTCTTCGTCCGCCAGTGCCCGGAGCAGGTCGTTCTGCGTGTCCCTGTGCTGGAGAACGGCCAGCGCTTTGACGGCCTCCAGCCGCAAGTGACGGGCCGGGTTGAGCCGCACGATGTCGGCCATACCCCGCGCCACCTCCACAGAGCTGCGGTACTCCTCTCGGGCGAGGGCGCGGATCGCCTGGAAGACCAGATCACGGTACCTGTTCTCGCGCAGGAGTGCCAGCAGCGCATCCGCCAACCTCGGCACGGGGAACTCGCGCAGTCCTCGGATGGCGGAAAGACAGAGCCAGAACTCGTCTGGGTTCTTCAGTTCGCCCCGCAGGCGCGCCTCGGACTTGCGGTCTCCCTGTGAGGCGAGTCTCGCACGCGCGGCCGCCGACACAACGTCCGGCTCGTCCTCGTCCTCGGCCATGGTGCGCACCAGGTCGGCAACCTGCTGCTCGCGGTTGGCGTTCCCCCGGGCGAGGCTGCATGCCGCCCGCAACGCGTAAAGGCGCGTCCAGCTGAAGTCCTTCTTCTGCTCGGGCATCGCGGTGTCGAGTAACCCGTGCAGCGTTGCATATGCCTCATCGCCGCCGATGACGCCGAGAGCAGTCGTCCCCCATGTGCGGACGCCATCCTCCTTCTCGGTGCTCATAAACGAAATCGTGGGCTTCAGGAAGGCTTGCCGCTGCTCCGGCTCAAGCTTCCGAAGCTCTGAGATCGCCCTCCGGCAGGTGTCGATTCGGCCATCCGCAAATTGGGCAAGCATCAGGCTCGGAGTCAGGCAGTGGTCCGCTTGCATGCCGATCATCCTCCAGAGTTACGTAGTGCTGGTGTGCTATGCTCAAAAGACATGATGGAGCATCGTTAGATCTGATATTGGCCAATAACTGACGTCTTTCCTCTATTCTGATATGGCCAATGGCTCGCGGAGCGACTGGGAGAAGTGCGGCGGTGACTTCAGAGTCGCGGGAGTTGCCGCCGAATGGACGTGACCATCGTGCCCGCCCCGTCTTTGGTGCCGCCGGCGGAAATCCCCCCAGAAGGCGAGATCCCAGCCTGGCACTGTCATCGCGGCGGTCAGCGGGTGAACGGCGTTGGGGTTCAGACGCGCCCTACACGGTCGAAGCCTACTCCTCGGATCGGTCGAAATCGATGCCGTCGGCGCCGGCGGTGATCTGGTGGCGTCGGCCGTCGGTGAGCGTGATCTCTACCACGACGGCTTGGTCGGACGCGTGCGCGCCTTCGTCCAAGCGCCGGATGCTCGCGATGTTGGATGAGTCCTCATACGGCTCGATGACGGCGACGAAGGTGGATGCGAGCGGCGCCTCGCCGCGGCGGCGGGTCATGACCCGCGGGATGTGCGTCTCGATGGTCGAACTGTACATCCCCTCCACGACCCACGCCTCGCAGGTGTAGGCTTCGGCGCCCTGCGTGAGATCGGTGTAGCGCAGGTGGATATCGCGCGGCTCGGGCAACAGCTCGTAGCGGTCCTCCACGTCCCAGTCTACCGTCCAGCCTGGCTTGGGCGATGGATCTACTTGGAAGTTGCTCATCTGGGTACGGTGGCCGAAGTCCTCGGTTGGCGAAAGATCCAAACCCTCGGTCGAGATCTCCCCGAAGTGCGAGTGCATGAACTTGGCGTGGTCGCTGCCACCGACGACGCGGAAGATGTCGATGAGGTAGAAGTCGCGCGGGGAGATGTCGATCTGCGCGACCGAGCGCTCGTACCGCGTGCCCCCGATGAGCGCCGGCGCATCGGCGCGGATGACCTTGAGGCCCGGCTCGTCGATCCAAAGCGTGCACTTCCCCGAGCCGCCGGGCTGGCTCTTGCCGTCGACGACGACCGTGTTGTGCGCGGGCGTGATCCCGTACCAGGCCGACTTGGCCGATCCCCATCCGCCGAACTGCACGGGCGGGTAGCCGAAGTCAGGCATGAGGTCCAGGCCCTTCGCGAAGAGCCCGAGGTTCATGCCGTCACGGTGGCCGTGGCCGCCGCCGGAGTCGTAGTCGAGCCACGCCGCGCGGGCGTTGCCACCATGTCCCGAGCGCATGATGCCGATGCGCCACTGCTGCTTGTTTACCGAGCCCAGGCGCGGTACCAAGCCCTCACGACCGATCACGGCCTGGACGTCGCGCTGGAAATCCTCGGGATCAGCGGCGAAGATGTCGCGCGGCAACGCCTCGGGCGATGATTCATTCTCGCGGTAGAGCACCTGGACATACGCGGGATCATCGGTGAGTTCGTAGAGGCGCCAGAGGAAGCTGTACATCGACGGCAGGACGCCCGGATTCTGGGTGATGTTGAGCCCGACGTACTTCTCCATTGGCCCGGCGAACCAGCCGGTGTCGCCCGAGAGCGGGTAGTAGCGGCTCAGGCAGTGGGTGTCGATATGGAAGCGATACGTCTGGGCGAGCCTCGGTTGGCGCTCCAGGAGTTCGGGCAGGAAGCCCGGCTCAACGCGAGCGAACTGCTCGAGGAACTGCCCCAAGCCGCGGATCACGTATGACGAGTAACCGGCTAGCCCCTTCTCCCCCGTGACGCCGTCGATTGCGGTTGATCGCTTCAGCATGTCCTCGGTCATGGTGTAGATCTCGTCGCGGTTCTCGGGCCAGCCGAGGATGGCGTGGATGTTGATGAGTGCGATGGGCGTGCGGGGGTAATTGGAGTGGATCTTGCCCGCGTTGGCGATGGCGTCGCGCAGGATGCGGTCCTCGATGTTGCGCTGGATGTCGGCGAAAGAGGCCTTGGGGTTGTCGAGCTTGTACTGGTCGGCCTTGGCGGACAGGAATGCGACGAGGGCCTCGTCCTCGCGAAGCGCCTCGAAGATCATGTCGTAGGCGATGACGAGTTCGCGCGTCTCCTCGCAGGCATCGTGCCAGGTCGAGACATACCCCGCCGCGCCGGGCACCTCGTAGACCTCGGCCTGGGTCTTGAAGTTGAAGGTGGGGTAAAGATCGGCAACGCGGTCGAGCATCACGCCCGCCTTGTGGGCGTAGCGCTTCTCGCCCGTGACGACGTAGGCGGCCGAAAGCGCCTTGATGCCTCCCAGGACCGAGTGCTTCCACTGACCGTAGATGAGGTAGGCGCCGATGAAGCGCCACTTGCGGTCGCCATCGACATAGCCCGTGCCGTCGTCGACGCCAAACGCCCGCAGGGGATCGTCTGGATCGGGGTGCTCCGTATTGAAGAGCAGCGACCGGTCCGCGAGCGCAGGATCGAAGACGCCGTGCTCGTCCAGGCCTGATTCGTGGAACGCGCCGAAGTCGTTCTTCGGGAACGCCTCATCACAGTGCGGACAACTGCACTTCCACGGCTGCGCGAGCGAGTCCATCTCCCACTCGTACATGACGACGGGTTCCTCGCACGAGGGGCAGACGCCGTTGGACCAGACCATCCACGAGCGCGGTATTGTGGCTCCGAACATCATCGCCCACAGCTCATCGTCGGAGTAGACCGTCCAGCCTTGGGCCTCGGCAACGATGTCGTCGCGCGTTTGCGCGGCCCAGTCGTGCTTGGCGATGTTCTCACGGGCTGTCTCGACGAGTCGCGATGGATAGAACACGCCGGCGGTCTTCTGGGCATGAGTCACGGTGATGCACCCCAGTGTGATGGCGATGGCGACAGAATGGCGCATGGTGGGAAGCTCCGTTCGGGTCAGTCGGCTCGCAACGTGAGCGTTGGCGGGTTGGTCAATCGCTCGTACCACTCGCGGGCGAAGTCGGCGTTCTCTTGCGGTCCGCTGATGACGTGCGCGCAACGAAATCCGGTGGGCGATGCGGTCTGGAAGCCCAGCTGCCCGTAGGCCTCGCCTTGGTCCCAGTACACGATTCCGGCCATGGGCGAGAGCGCGATGCACGCGTGAGACGCCTCGTCCGAATACATGCAGTACCACGTCGGGTCCAGTGCGGATTCGATCTCGTTCTCGCCGTCACCGTCGATGCGAGCCTTGTTGCCGGCACTGTCCTCGTAGGTCCCCTCGCGGTCGTACCAGATGCGGCTGAACAGCCCCTGCTGGAGTTCGTCGGCCGAGACATCGACGAAGAAGTGGTCGCCACGGAAGTCGTAGGTGCGGGTGACTACGTTCCCGCCCCTTAGCGTCTTCACCGTGCGGACGATGGTGCGGACGGGACCATCGGCGAGGACCTCGAACTCATCGACCGTGCCCTCCGGCTCGGACCAGCCCGTCTCCTGTGATGAGAAGATGACCTGGCGGATGAGGTCCGTTGCGGCACCGGGCTTGCCCGTATACCGAAGAGACCGAATGGCGCCATCGGCCACGTTCGCCTTGTACGCCCATTTGGACACCTCGCCAGCGGCGGAGTTGGGTGCATTGAGGTAACGCATGGGCAAGAATCCGGGCTGGGCGACCGGCGCCAACAGCACGACGTACTGCGGGTCATCGGCGCCGTCGAACTCCTGATCTGTTTGGATCACGAGCGTCCCGGCCGCGTTGGCCCTGCCGTCGAAGTCAGCGTCCGGCTCGAACTGGGCGAACAGCAGGTCGGCGGGCTTACCGTCCTCACCGATCGTGGCGACGTGGACGGAGGACGGGTCGAGTTCCGCACCGTCAAGGAACGATGTGAAGTCCAGTCGCGCCTCGACCTTTGGGTACGGGCGGGCGATGCCGCCGAGGCCGACCTGGACCTGTGCCCTGATCGGCCAGCGGTCGAAATCGGGTGTCACGAAGACCGGGTGCGTGACGACGTTGTCAGATGTCACCATCTCCGGGCCATCAACTTCAGCGGCGACGATAAGCAGTCGTGTCCCGGCGACTTGAGACGTATCTGCCCGCACCTGCACCTCTTTCGTGGCCCCGCCATCGACTTCGACCTGCTCGCTGAAGATCAGGCGGTCCGGCGTCTGGGTATCCCAGTACGCCCTGAGCATCGCCCGGCCCCCATCCTGGCCGACGTTCGCCACTCGGACCCTCTGGTGAAAGGCGTCTCCCTGGGTCACCTGGGGGCCGTGCCCCATGGGCGGGTCGAAGTGGACCCAAAGATCGGATGCACGTGTCGCCTCACCGTAGACAACGTCGAAGACCGTCCACTCGCCATCGATGGGCGAGCATCTGACTCGGCCCTCCCGGAGGCGGCCGAACTGCTCCTGTCGAGACGTCAGGTCATCGCCGGCGAAGAGCACCCGCGCGGTGTCGGCACGGAAGTCTGGATCGATCGAGCGCATGTCGGCCGATGCGCTTAGCGTCGTGGGCTGCGCGTGCAGGCGGATGCGTCCCGGTTCAACCAACTGCGCCGTCAGCGGGCCCTCGCACTTCAGGCCAGCATGATTGGCAATGCCCTCTTCACGCTCCAGGAACCGGTAACCGGGGCGCTCGATGTAGGTCTCAACCGTGCCGTCGATGATCGCAATGTGCTGGTGGATGGTGGGTCCGTCGGCGACGATACCGTTCATCGGCAACGTCCAGCGCTTGCCGCCGCTCTTCACCGTGGCCGGCTCCTCGCCGAAGTTGACGGTGACGGTGGTGCCATCCGAGAAGGTGGTACGCTGAACGGAGCGGTCGTCTGAGAGATACTCGTGCGAGAGCATCTCCTCGTAGCCAACCGCCTCGTGGATCTTGCAGCAGTTTCGGTAGGCCTCGAGGAACTTCGGCTTGCCCTCCTCATCGAAGTTGAGGCCGAGTTTCGTCGCCCAGAATAGTGGCGCGGTGCCGTACAGCGCCGTCATCGCCACCTTGCGGTCGGTGAGGTCGGGCCTCACATCGTCGAGGTAGCCGACGCTGTCGCCCCAGTACCACGTGGAGACCACGCAGTCGTGGAAGACCAGCTCCCAGAATGGGACGCGTCGCTCGTGGTTGATGCCCCACTCGAGGTAGCGCTCGCCGATTTGCTCCTCGGAATCGACCTTCACCAAGTGCCCGGCGGGCCAGGTGAAGAAGGGGTTGTGCGACATCATCCCCTCCTGGTAGTCCAGCACCGCCGCCGACCAGGCGCGACCGTGCTCGCCGCCAACGACGACGCTCTGTTCGCGGATCCACTGGAGCATCTCGATCTTGTTCTCGCGATCCGTGGTGCAGTCGCATGGGTGGTCCTCGGAGTAACACTCAACGAGGCCCATCGCGGTATGCACGTCCAGGAAGCGTGCGGTGAATGCGTGCGTCGCGAGGCGCGACGGGATCTCGTGCTGCGCGCCCATGAGCGCGGTCTCGGAGCAGCGCGAGTACCACTGGTGGCTGCCGTCGAGGTTCGCCCAGCCCTTGGCGCGCTCGCCGTCGGCCTGGATGCGGATGTGGTCCACGAGCGGGTCGATGTCGCCGATGTGATCGGTGGTCTCATCCACGTCGACGTACTGGTCATACTCGCCGGTGAGGTAACCGAGCGCGTTGATCTCACGAATCACCTCGGGCGTCATGCCGCCATTGATGAGGAGCCGATCGATACCCGCGGCCTTCGCCTCGCGCGCGAACTCGAGCGATGAATCGCCCCAGACGTCGGGCGCGCCGAGGAGGAGATCAATGCTAGGGTTGGCCTCGCGTTTCTCGCGGAGCGTCTTGACCCAGCCCTTGGCCGCGCAGTACTCGCGGACGCGCTTCGCGAGGCCGACGTATCCGCCCGAGCCGGCGAAGTGCCATGTGAATCGGTACTCGGGCAGGCGCTCGCCCTTCATGTTGTCGCCCTGGAGGATAAGTCCCAGACGCTTCTCGCCGTCCCACATCGCGGGCGAGAGGGAGCCCGATGAGTAGTCGTGATCGTCGAAGATGCAGAGGGCGTCGCCGGCGCTGCTGACGACGCCGATGGCCGGCATGTCGAGTTGGTGGAAGGGCCGGAGCCATGTGGATGGTGGGGCGAGGTCAGTGGTAGGGATCAGGACGCCATTCCCGTAAATCGACGCGACATACTCGGCCGATTCGGGCTCGGGCAGGAAGCCCCTGAAGAGCGGCAGCCCCCAGTCCCAGCCATCCACCACGGAGCAGGTGACGCGCAGATCACGCTCGCCCTCGGGAAGCTGGAGGTCGCAGCGGATATGGCCGATGGTGGCCTCAGGCCGGTCGGCGGCGACGACGAAGGAGAGCCCGTCATCGCCGAGGGCGCGCGCGTCCGTGGCGGCGGGATCACGATCGTCCACGACATCGGGCGTGTTGCCGTTCGCATCGGCGAGGACGCCGACGGTATACGTCATCGACTGGCCCATCACGAATGTGGCGGGCCAGTAGCTCTGGGCCTCGCGTTCGCCCGTGGCGTCAGCATCGTTGACGCCGGCGGAGATGCGGAAACGGCGACCGGGAATCGGGTTGCGGTTCACGACGATGAAACGGCCGATCTCGGTGGCGCTCTCGACGATGTAGCCCCTCGCGCCCCGCCAATCCAGCCCGGCCGAGGATGCGATGGCGAGGGCTGAGGCATCATCGCCGAAGTCGGCCACTTCGCGCACTGCGGCGGGCGACCAGTCCTGCCACTCGCCCCACAAGAAGCCGCCGGGATCGGCGGCGTCGAGCATGACGCCCGTCTGATCCCAGCCGACGCGCCACTCGACTGAATCGCGCTCCCACCACTCGCGCATATCGCGATTCCCGGGGACGAACTCGTCATCTCGAACGAGGAAGAGCGCGTAGACGTATTCCTGGTCCCAGCGGAAGCCGACGACGGCTGACAGGTCCTCATCGCCATCGCACTCCCACGGCTTCTCGCTGGTAAGCGTCGACGAATCGATGACCTGCACGGGCGTGTTGGCCCAGTCGCTGACCTGCCCATCCAGCGCCACGCCATCCGCGGGCAAGATCACGAGCGGGTCATCGCTATCGAGCGGATCACGCAGCGAATCCGGCTGACGGAAGGTCGCGCCCGACGCCTTGTCGATCACCGTCAGCGCGCCCGTAGCGGCGTCGAGCGAGACAGACAGGAGGTCATTCGACAGCACCCAGCCGCCGGGGCGCTCCTCGACGGCGGCGTGGCCGATGATGGGGAGAGAAATGAGTAGGAAGATGGCGAAGGCGCGAGACATGCTGGGTCACCTGGATGAGCGGTTTGGCGGTGACAGGTGATTGCCGCGTGTGGATGCGGGGGACCTTCTCACGGGTCAGAGGTCGGCACTCCACGAGCTGCCAGCTCGCGGCTCGCTGGCGCGGGAGGGACTCATTAGGTCAGAGCGCGGACATCTGCGCGCAAGCGCCGGTTTGTCGTCACGTGACGACAGACGACCGCGCAGTCTTCCGCTCGCCGCCGGTGAATTCCTGGCGCGCGTCGGTGTTATGCATGTTGGACAGCGGGCGGGAAGAAGGGTTTTGGCGGGCGCGCGGGGCACAGGAGAGATGATATCTGCTTAGAACGGAGAGGACCAACATGAGTATGACCAAACGCGAACGAATCAAGGCCGCGGCGGCCTGCCAGGACGTCGATCGGGTACCGTACAGCCTCTGGTATCACTTCACCTACGTCGATGATAAAGCGGGCGACGAGTTCATTGGCGAGACTCTCGCCTTCGCCCACCGGCATGACATTGACTTCCTCAAGGTCATGCATGACGTCGACTACGATATGCCGGAATCGATGCCAGCGATTCAGAACGTCGAGGATTGGCGCAAGCTCGAGCCTCTGGACGTGCGGAAGGGCAACTTCGGCCGGCACCTGGAGGCGCTGAAGCGCATCAAAGACGGGCTTGATGATGATCGGCCGATCGTGGATACCACGTTCCACAGCTTCGCCTTTGCGCAGCGGATCTCGGCTGAACGCGCGATCGTGTGCGAGCACATCAAGGAAGATCCGGACGCGGTGGAGGCCGGGCTGAAGACGATCGGGGAGACGCTGAAGAACTGGGCCAAGGTGACGATCGAGGAGGAGGGCGTGCTGGACGGCCTGTTCCTGGCGATCAATGGCATCGGCGGCGAGTTCACCGACGCGGCGACGTATGAGAAACTCATGATGCCGACCGACGCGGCCGTGCTGCAGGCCTGCAAAGATGCCGGCGGGTGGTTCAATGTCGCGCATCTCCACGGAGCGGACCTGCACTTCGATCTCGGAATCCAGCTCCCGTTCGACGTGTTGAGCTGGAGTGATCGCGCCTTCGGCCCAAGCCTGACCGAGGCCCGCGCCAAGACGGACGCGTGCTTCGTGGGCGGCGTGAACGAGGTGACCGGCGATGCGGTGACGCCCGATGAGATCAAGGCGGAAGCCAAGGACGCCATTGCGCAGGTCGGTCCGAAGGGGCTGATCGTGACGTGCGGATGCGCTTTCCCGACGCCGACGCCGGAGGAAAATCTCAGCGCGATTCGCGAGGCGATCCTGGAGGGTTGACGGACGCGGCGGCCGGACGTAACATCAGAGACGATTCCCGCAGGAGGCGGGCGCCACGAGGCGCTCGCCTCCTGCCTGCGTTGGGTATTGACGCAATGACCGCACTGAAACCACTTGCGCTGGCCGTGGCGCTGCTGTTCCCGTTGGGGCTGCTAGGACTGCTGCTCTCGCTGGTAGCGTCTCAGCGCGGTCGAACTCGCGCGCAGGTAGGCGGCGGCTTGGCGGCGATCTCGCTTTGCGTGGCCGGTGCGGTGGGCGTGGGTCTGTGGCTGCGGGCGGGCCGAGGGTATGCGCTGATCGACTATGCTAGCGGGTCGGTGAGCGTAGGACGCGTGAGGGCGGTGGATGTGGCGGGAATGGTCGCGGTTGGCGCGTTGCTCGTGGTGACGCTGCTGGTGGCGAAGTGGCTAACGGCAGACGGCGTCGGATCTGGAGATCCGACCTACGAACGGCTGGCGGGGGATGGGAGTGAGGCGGGGGACGACACGACGGGGCAGGAGCCCCGTCGCCACGCGGACGGAGACAGTGACTAGGCACTAGGAGACGAGCTTTGGGACGCGACGACGACCTACAGATCGATCAACCCGACGCCGACAACCGGACCGTCTACGAGAAGATGATGTTCCGGTTTAAGAAGCCGAAGATGTCGCGCTCGAAGGCCCTCCAAGCGCGACCGTTCCGCAATCCCTCGCTGGAGTACGAGGAGTTGGACAGTGGCGAGGTGCGCGTCATACTCCCCCGGCGGCGGGACGTAGTGGGGAAGCTGTTGACCATACTGTTTTACGTGCCCGAGAGCCGGCCCGTGAATCTGGACGTGGTGGGCGCCAAGGTCTGGCTGATGTCTGATGGGACGAATACGGTCGATGACATCGCCGCCGCGCTAGAGGACGAGCACAAGCTCCATCGTCGCGAGGCGGAAGTTTCGCTGACAGAGTTCCTCAAGATGCTGGGCAAACGCAATATGGTCGCCTTCGCCGTGCCGACGGAGTTCCTCGGCGAGGATGAGAAGAAGGCCATAGGCGAGGCCCCCGACGACGACCCCAAAGACAAGAAGCCGCGGAAGGGCAAGAAGAAATGACGGGCAAAGAGCGCATGGCCGCTGCCATGCGGCGCGAGCGGCCGGACCGCGTCCCGGTGATGTGCCAGATGGCGATTGGGCACATCTGCCTGAAGACGGGGCTGTCCCCGGTGGAGATCTGGCACGACCCCCAGGTGTACGCCGAATCCCTGCTGCGGACGCGCGAGATGTATGGCTTCGACGGGATCCTCGTCAGCGTTCCCGGTGGCGATCCCGATTGGCGCGAGAAGATCGCCGATACCACCGAGGAGCCCAAGGGCATCCGGGTCAGGTACTCCGAGGCGCCCCTGAATCGCTCTCCGTACGCGATTGGCGCCGAGGCTTCCTACCCGAACGATGACCTGCCCCAGCCGGCCGCGCCGGAGCCCTTCCCGGCGATCGATGGGCTGGGCATTGATGAGATCGACACGCTCGATCCCGTGCCCGATTGGATGCTCAAGAACCTGCGCGCCGTGAAGGCATCCGCGGGCGATGAGTGGTCGATCCACGGCGAGACCTTCAGCCCGTTCGACAAGATCCTGGAGCTGATGGGGATGCAGAACGGGCTAATCTCGATTGTGGACGACCCGGCGAAGACGCATCAGGTGCTTGGGAAAGGCCTGGAATACGCGGCGAACTGGGGCGTCGCGCAGGCGCGTGAGGGTTGCGACGCGATGAAGATATCCAGCCCGTACGTCGGCAACGCGTTCTTAAGCCGAGACATGTACCTGGAGTACGTGCAGCCGTACGAGGCGGAGCTGATCGACCGCATGCGCGAGGCCGCGCCCGAGATGCCGATCTACACGCACACGTGCGGCGCTATCAGCGACCGGCTGGAGTTGCTCGCTGATAGCGGGGTCGATGGGATTGAGTGCCTCGACCCGCCCCCGCTGGGAGATGTGGAACTCAGCGATGCCGTGGCGCGCGTCGGCGAGCGCATCTTCATCAAGGGCAACATCGACTCGGTCAACACGCTGCTCTTCAAGAAGCCCGACGATGTCCGCGCGGACGTCGAGGAGGTCTGCCGAGCGGGGATGGCCGCCGATGGGTTCGTTCTGAGCACGGCCTGCTCGATCGCGCCGGGCGTCCCCCAAGCGCACGTCAGAATCGTCTCAGACGTCGCCCGCGAAATAGGTGAGTATGCCTGACGGCTATCCCGACGAGTTCATCAAGTTCCTCGGCACGGCCGGATCGCGGTTCGTGGTCTCGACGCAGTTGCGGGCGTCGGGGGGACTGTGGGTGCGGCTGGCTGGACAGAACCTGTGGATCGATCCGGGCCCAGGCGCGCTCGTGAACGCCTATCGGAGCGAGCCGAGGCTCGACGCCGCCGAGACCGATGCGGTTCTCATCTCCCACAAGCATCTCGACCACACCAACGACGCGAATGTGATCATCGAAGCCATGACCCATGGCGGGCACCGTCCTCGCGGGAAGTTGCTTGCGCCTCCGGACGCGCTCGACGGAAGCTCGCCCATCTGCGAGTACATCTTCAACTACATCGGCGAGGTTGTGGAGATCCACGAGCATGGCGCGTATGAGATCGGTGACGTCACGGTGCGTGTCGCGGCGCGCCACGACCACCCGGATACGACTTATGGACTGCTACTCGAGGGCGGTTGCGAGACGCTGGGGTACATCGTCGACACCCGTTACAGAGAGGACCTCGCCGAGGCCTACGCGAGCGCTGATACCCTCATCATCCACACAGTACTCGAGGACAACCCCAACCGCCGCGTGTACCACCTTTCGGCGCCGGACGCGGAGAGAATCATCGCCGCCGCCAAGCCGCGGAGGGCGATCCTGACCCACTTTGGCGTGCGATTCCTCGAGGCGGGTCCACGCGGAATCGTGGAGGACATGCAGCAACGCCTGGGTATCGAGGTAATCGCTGCCGAGGATGGCATGCTGGTTACGATAGGGACGGAGGCGAGCTGATGAAGATCGGGTGTCAGACGTATTCGTGGGAGATGCATGGCGAGGACTGGACGGGGACGCCTGACGACATCCTCGACGCGGTCGCCGCCGCTGGGTATGACGGCGTGGAGTTCGCCGCGAGCATGATCGGCGCGTATGCCGATCGACCGGACGCGTTCAGACAGGCCCTGGCGGATCGAGGCCTTGAGTTTGCCGCATACGCCTTTGCCAGCGACCACGGTTTCACCGATCCAGCGCACGTGGCGTCGGAGCTGTCCGACGCGCGCGAGGCAGTGGCGTTCGCGGCGGAGTTCCCCCGGCCGCTCCTGGCCCTGGGTGGCGTGGCGAGCCCGACGCGCGATGATTACCATGTCAAGATCGAGCGGGCCGTGGAGTTCTACAACCAAGTGGCGCAGTGGGGCGCGGAAATGGGCGTGACTGTCTGCGTTCACCCGCACTCTCACCATGGGTCGCTGCTGGAGTCGGCGGACGAATACGACGCGCTGCTTGCCGCGACCGAGGGTTCGGGGCTGATGTTCAACCCGGACACGGGGCATATCATCCGCGGCGGACAGGACATGATGGACTGCATCACCCGGCACATGGGGCGTATCCGGCACGTCCACGTGAAGGACGTCAGGGCGGATGGCTCGTGGGCGCCGCTGGGGCAAGGCCTGTGCGATTACGCGGCGATGTTCGCGGCGCTGGGAGGCGCGGGATACGATGCGTGGGTGGTCGGCGAGGAGGAATCCGAACTCGCGTGGGCCGATCCGGCGGACGCCATCAGAGTGAACCGAGAGTACTTGCGCGGGTTGGGGCTGTGACGGGGCCTGCGGGAGGTCTAGCCGGGTGGCCGAGCGTTCCCGGAGAATGAGTATCTGTGGGGGCAGGAGCGCCAATTGACGCTCTATTGGGGGTGTGGTAAACTCATACCCAATAGCGCGTGAAACGCGCGGACGACGAGTTGTTGGGGCCGCCCGCAGTTGGCGCGGCTCCCTGAATGAACCAGAGCCCGAGGGGGCGCTTGTGGATTAGCGAGCGTCCCTTTTCCGAATCTGATGGCAAATGACCGGTCGCGCCCGGCGACCGGCACCCAGGTCTGGAGGCGGAACATGTTTCGGTCGGCAATGATCGTCGCTACTACATTCGCGCTGAGCACCACGGCGCTCTGCGGAGGAAACGACCCGGTGGTTGAAACTCTCGAGAACGGTCTGCGCGTGCTCGTCGTCGAGAATCACGCGAGCCCCGTTGTTGCCGTCAGGGCGTACGTTGGGACGGGCAGCATTTATGAGGACGATCTCCTCGGGCATGGGCTGAGCCATTACCTCGAGCACACCCTCAGTCAGGGCACCCCGAAACGCACGCAGGAGGAGATCGATTCACTCGTCGAGTCGATCGGAAACTCCAGCAACGCCTACACGTCGCGAGATCACTGCTGCTACTACATCACAACCGCGACCCAGTACTGGCAGACGGCCCTGGACATCGTGGGTGATTACGTGTTCGACCCGCTGCTTGAGGAGGGTGAATGCGATATCCAGAAGGGCGTCATCCTTCGCGAGATCGCCCGGACGAATGACGACACGAATAACAACATCTACTGGCTGTTCGCCCAGACGATGTTCCAGCACCATCCCGCGCGCTACCCGGTGATTGGCTTCCCGGAGCGATTCAAGACCAACACGCGCGATCAGCTTGCGGATTACCACGCGAAGTGGTACGTGCCTGATAACGTTATCATGGCGGTTGCGGGCGACGTGAACGCGGATGAGGTCATCGAGGAGTGCCGCAAGCTTCTGGGCGACATTCCCCGGCGCCCGGCGCCGCCGGTCGTGCTCCCTAGCGAGCCGCCGCAGACCGCTCCCCGACGGCGGATTGAGATTGACGAGAACCTCCAGCGCGCCTATCTGAGGATCGGGTACCGCTCGATCGACCTGCTCCACCCGGACCTGTACGCGCTCGACGTGCTGGCCTACGTGCTGGGGAATGGCGCCAGCAGTCGGCTCGTGCGGATCGTGCGTGAGGAGAAGCAACTGGTCGATGGGATCTCGGCTTACTCGTCAACCCCGAGCTTTGACGCCGGCGCGTTCGGCATCGGGGCCACGCTTGATCCCGAGAATCTCGTCGCGGCTGAGGAAGCGATCATTGAGGTCCTCGAGCAGTCCAAGACTCAGTTCGTGACCGCGGATGAGCTTGCGCGCGCCAAGCGGCAGAAGGCCGCCGAGCTGACCTTCGCCAGGCAGACCGCGGACGACCTGGCCTCGATCGCGGCGACGGACTTGCTGACGACCGGCAACGTTCATTTCAGCGATCTCTACGTCGACAAGATCCGCGAGGTGACTCGCGAAGACGTGCGCCGCGTGGCGCAGAAGTACATCGACCCCGACAAGCTGTGCGTGGTCGCCATGACGCCGAAGGCGCCGAAGGTCGCGACACGCGACACCGGCGCGAACGAGAGACCGGTCACCGTGACGAAGACGCTGGACAACGGGCTGCAGGTGTTGGTCCAACCGAGCACGACCGCGCCGACGGTCTCGATCTTCGCCGCGATGAAGGGCGGCCTCCGGTACGAGACCGAGGAGACCAACGGCGTTACCGGATTCATGGCCAGCATGCTGAACCGCGGGACGAAGAAGCGCACGCGGGAGGAAGTGGCGCGCGCCATCGAGGACATGGGCGCGAGCCTTTCGCCCTACGCCGGGCGCAACAGCTTCGGCGTCCAAGGCGCGGCGCTGAGCGAGGATCTCGACGAACTGCTCGAACTGGCCGGCGATGCGTTGATGAACGCAACGTTCCCAGAGGATCAGTTCGAGGCGCAACGGCGCTTCACGCTGGCAGGGATCGCCGCGCAGGATGACAGTCCCGAGACGGTTGCCCGCAAGCTCTTCACCTCCACGATGTACAAGGTGCATCCGTACCGGTTCATGACCAGCGGGACCCAAGAGAGCATCACCAATCTGACGCGCGAGACGGTCGCTGATTACTACGAGACATACTGCCGGCCAAATAGGGCGATCCTCTGCGTGTTCGGCGACGTGGACCCAGACGCCGCGTTCGCGGGTGTTGAGAAGGCGCTTGGCAAGTGGGAGCCGCGACAGGCGCAAGAACCCGCGACGAGCGCCGAGCCTGAGTTGACCGAGGCCCGCGAAGCCGCCCAGGATCGCGACCAAGAGCAGTCCATGATCTACATGGGCTTCCCCGGGACCAAGGTTGATGACGAGCGTCGTTACGCGATTGACGTTCTGGACGCGGTGATATCGGGTCGCGGACTGCCGGGCGGACGACTGCATGATGCGCTCCGGCGGCGCCAGCTCGTGTACTTCGTCCACGCATGGAACGAAGCCGGTCTCGACCCCGGCGCGTTCGTGGTGCTTGCCGCCACCGAGGCCTCGAAGACCGAAGAGGCGACCACCGTTATCGAAGAGATCATCCAGGGAATGCGCGACGAGGCCGTGGGCGATGATGAGCTTGCCCGCGGCAAGCAGATGTGTATCGCGGAGAACGGGATCAGCCTGCAGACTCCCGACAGCCGAGCGCAAGCGTCGGGCCTGGACCAACTCTACGGCCTGGGGCACGACAACTACACCAGGTACGCCGACGAGATCGCTAAGGTGACCGCAGCCGACGTCCAACGCGTGGCTCAGGAGTTGCTGGACCTGGACCGGTGCGTCATCGCGGTCGTTGCGCCCGCCTCCGAGGGCGCGCAGGAGTAAGCTGTCCATCTGTGGCGTGAAGGGAAGACACTACCCATGTCTGGGGTGACCAAGGAGAACGCGCTCGCGATCTCCGACGAGGTCCGTAGCGCCGTCAGTTACACTCGCGGCGACGAACTCGACGCGCTTGTCGATGCGATCATGGAGGCGCGGCGCGTATTTTGCACCGGCCAGGGGCGTAGCGGGCTGGTGATGAGAGCGTTCGCGATGCGCCTGGTGCATCTGGGCCTGAACGCGCACGTGGTGGGCGAGACAACGACCCCCGCGATTGGGCCGGGCGACTTGCTGGTCACGACGAGCGGCTCGGGTCAGACGCGGACGACCTTTGCCATCGCCGAAGCCTCAAGCGAGCGGGGCGCCGGGAACGCCGTGCTGACCGCGCACCCCAATAGCCCCGTCGCGACGATGGCTGATATCGTCGTCGAGGTCCACGCGCCGATTACGTCCGACTCGGACCATGGGAAGTCGATCCAGCCTCCGGGGTCGCTATTTGAGCAGACGGCGCTGACGTTGTGTGACGCGATGGTGATGTCGCTGATGGGACGGTTGGGCACGACTGAGGACGAGATGCGGGCGAGGCACACGAAGCTCGAGTAGTCACCGTCAGTCGAGGAGGGCCGGAGTTGGTCATCTCCGAACTCAACCAGGTCGTCCGCAGATACTGGCCGACCGTCGACGGCGAGTTGATTCCCAGGGCCTATGAGTTCGCGCGCGAGGCCCACGGCGGTCAGCTCCGCATCGACGGGTCGCCTTATATTGGGCACCCGCTCGAGGTGGCCGGTATTCTGGCCGGTGTTGAGGCTGACCCCCAGTCCGTTGCCGCCGGCCTGCTCCACGATACGGTTGAAGACACCGAGATTTCCCCGGATGACTTGCAGGCCGAGTTCGGGCCGACGGTTCGCACTCTGGTCGACGGCGTGACGAAGCTCTCTCTCGCGAATTTCCGCTCGCGCGAGGAGAGTCAAGCGCAGAATCTGCGCAAAATGTTCCTCGCGATGGCGGACGACGTCCGCGTCATTCTTATCAAGCTGGGCGACCGGCTCCATAACATGCGGACGATCCAGCCCCTGTCGCCTGATCGGCGGAAGGCGATCGCCGAAGAGACCCTCCAGATCTACACCCCCCTCGCTCACCGCCTCGGGATTCGTCGCTTCAAGTGGGAACTCGAGGACCTCGCCTTCAAGACGCTCGAACCGGGCGCGTATGAGGAGATCGCCGGACAGGTTGGCGCGGGTCGCGCTGACCGCGAGAATCTGCTGGGCCGCGCTGGCGACGAGCTTTGCGAGCAACTCGCAGATGTGGGCATTATCGCTCAGGTTGAGGGGCGACCGAAGCACTTCTACAGCATCTACGAGAAGATGCGTAACCAGATGCTGGATTTCCAGCAGCTTGGCGACCTAATGGCGATGAGGGTCATCGTCGACAGCGTGCCGGAGTGTTACGCGGTCCTGGGCATCGTGCACAAGCTCTGGATCCCCATCACCGGGCTGTTCTCGGACTACATTGCCAAGCCCAAGAGCAACGGGTACCAGTCGCTACACACGAAGGTGCTCGGCACCGATCGCGAGCCGATGGAAGTGCAAATCCGCACGAAGGAGATGCACCGCGTTGCCGAACACGGAGTGGCCGCTCACTGGCGGTACAAGGAGGGCGGGGCGCCGACCAAGTTCGACGAGCAGATGGCCGCTTGGTTAGAGCACCTTCGCGAACTCGAGACGCAGCTGCCCGATCAGCACGAATGGCTCGAACTCGTCCGCCTGGACCTGTTCAAGGACCAAGTCTTCGTGTTCACGCCGAACTGGGACGTGATCGATCTGCCGGCGGGAGCCGGTCCGCTCGATTTCGCGTATCGGATTCACACGGACGTAGGCAACCACTGCGCGGGCGCGAAGGTAAACGGGAAGCTGGTGGGACTGGACTACCGGTTCCGCAATGGCGATATCGTCGAGATCAACACCCACGCCAGCGCCCGCCCGAACCCCGACTGGCTGAAGCAGATCGTCGCATCGGGCGCCAAGAGCAAGGTGCGGCGCTTCCTGCGGGCGCAGGTGCGCGACGAAACGATTGCTCATGGGCGCGAAGTGGTCGATCGGGCCGTCAAGCGGCTGCCGCCGAAGGCCAGGAAACAGCTTGACTGGGACAGTCTCACCGAGGTGGCCGCGAGCTTCAACCTGACCGACGAAGACTCGCTTTGGGCGGCTGTCGGGTTTGGCGAGATCGAACCGGACACGGTTATCCAGCGCCTGATGCCGGAGAAGAAGGGCCCGGAGACGCTGGCCGAGGAGATCGAGTCTTTCCGGGATCTCGAGGAGCAGAACGTCGCGCCGGCCGTGCGGGCGTCGGTGTCGATGGGCGATCTCGAGGGCCTCGCGGCTCGGCGCTCGAAGTGCTGTAACCCGATCCCCGGCGATCAGATCAGAGGTTACATCACGCGCGGCTCGGGCCTGGCCATCCACAAAGCCGACTGCAAGAATCTCATCCACCGCCAAGAGCTTGAGCCCGAGCGCGTCCGAGA
>CAZKUN010000014.1:18810-43811 GCA_964555935.1 uncultured Armatimonadia bacterium
TCGGGCGAGCATCGAAGTCGTGGCGCTGGACCGGGTAGGGCTGCTGTCGCACCTGACGGCCGTCATCAGCGAGATGGGCACCAACATCGCCTCCGCGCACGTGAACACCGAGCGCCCAAGCGTCGCCACGATCCGACTGGCGGTCGATGTTGTGGACCGCTCCGAACTAAATGAGCTGGTCGGGCGTCTAGAGGACTTGATTGATGTCATCAGCGCGCGCGCCGTTCCTCATAAAGGCCCTAGCCATGCAGGTCCCAGGTAGCCACGTCCGCCTACTTCCAGCGTTCCTCATCGTAGCCACGTGCGCGAGCGCTCTCCCCGCCGCCGGCCAGCATCTGCTCGTTCCAATGGATGACGCTCAGACGGACCACCTCCGCGCCTACGGGCTGACGTATTGGTGCCTGGAGGAGCCGCGCGTCTACCAGTGCGAGTGGCTGCTCAACTACCGGGGCGGGTCGTTCCTGCTGCCGAGTGCCGATGAGATCGTCGCACGTGCAGTGGAGCTGGGCGTAATGGTGGAGGCGATCTCAAGTGCTGAGACGGAGGCGATTTACGGGACGATTGCCGAGGAGAACATGGATCGGATCGTTCTTGAGACGGCGCCCCGGATGGCGATCTACATCACTCCAACCGCCGAGCCGTGGGACGATGCCGTGACGCTTGCGATGGACTATGCCGAGATCTCATACGACGAGATCTACGACGCCGAGATCGTCGCGGGGAAGCTGGGGGAGTATGACTGGCTGCACACGCACCACGAGGACTTCACGGGGCAGTTCGGCAAGTTCTGGGTCAACTTCCGACACGAGGCCTGGTATCAGCAGCAGGTTCGTGGCGCGAAGCAGGAAGCGACGAAACTGGGCTTTGGGAGCGTGCGGGAGTTGAAGGCCTCTATCGCGACGGCGGTGGCGGAGTGGGTCGCGGGTGGCGGGTTCCTGTTTGGCATGTGCAACGCGTGCGACTCCCTCGATGTCGGTCTTGCCGCGGTGGGGATCGACATCATCCCGAGCGAGATTGATGGGACGCCGACGACACCGAATGCCCAGGAGCAACTGGACTTTGACGTCACCTTCTGTTTCCGCGACTTCAGCCTGGTCGACGATCCATACGAAGTCGAGATCGCGGACATCGACATCACGCCACCGGAGGCCGGATTCGTCGCGACCGGCGAGACGTTTGAGCTGTTCGAGTTCTCCGCCAAGCAGGACCCCATCGTCAGCATGCTGACTCAATGCCACACGGCCGAGGTGCCGGAGTACCTGGGGCTGACGACATCGTTTGACCGCACGAAGCTCAAAGACAACGTCGTGATCATGGGCGATCGCCCAGGCACGAACATGGCGAAGTACATCCACGTGGATTACGTCGATGGCACCGTCACGTTCTTGGGCGGGCACGATCCGGAGGACTACGCGCACGTTGTGGGCGAGGAGCCCACTGAACTCACGCTCCACAAGCACTCGCCCGGCTACCGGCTGATCCTCAACAACGTGCTCTTCCCCGCGGCGAAGCCGAGGGAACGGAAGACATAGGCCTAACGCGCGCTCAGTCGACCGATCTCGCGATCCGTCAGCGCCCGCCGGTACAGCCGCACGTCCGCCATGCGCCCCAGGAAGTGGTCGTGCTGGCCGAAGCCGAGGAGGAGCGGCGCCTCCGTGCTGATGTCGAGTTCGGCGTTGCCTGAATCGGCGACGGTCTCGCCGTCGATGTAGAGTTGGAGTTGGTCCGCGTTTCGGACGGCCGCGATGTGATGCCACCCCGGCGGGAACGCGTGGTCGTGCGTGGCGCAGGCACCGGCCCGCATGGAATGAGCCCGGCCGGAGGGCAGCGTGCCCGCGAAGAGCTGCCCGTCATAGACAGCAGAGGTCCACACCCGCCGATAGGTCACGTCGGGCGTGGTATCGAGCTGTCCGGTGAGCGTCCACTTCTCGTCGCCATCGTAGCGGTAGACCTGGCCGAGCGGCAGCGTCCCGCCGTAGAGCTTGCCATTGTAGATGGCCAACGCCATGACTTCGCGCTCCTCGCCCAGCCGCCCGCAGTCGTGCCAGGTCGTGCCCCCGTCGTAACGGAAGACCTTCCCGTCCGGCCACGTGCCGACGTAAAGCTCGCCGCGATAGATCGCGAAGGAGTAGGTCTGGCTGACGCCTTCCTGGCGGCCGCAGTCGCGCCACGACTCGCCACCCTCATACGCCCACACGCCCGCCCGCCCATTTCCCGCGCTGAGCAGCTCGCCGTTGTAGACGCCGAGCGACATGGATCGCTGCTCGCCCGGCACGCCGCAGAACTCCCACGACTGCCTGCCGCCGTAGCGATAGATGCCGGGGAGGTAGAGCGGCATCGCGTGCAGCTCGCCGCGGTACTCGGTCAGGGCGAACGTGGTCCTCGCCTCGCCGAGCTGGCCGCAGTCCTGCCAGTTGCGGTCGCCAAGATAGCGATAGACACGGCCGCCGGGCGTCTCATTCGGCGACGGTTCGAGCGCCGAGCCCTTCGCGTCGTAGCACCCCGTTCCCGCGTACAGCGCGCCTCCGTGCGAGGCGAGGCTCATGACCGAGTTGCTGCCGTCGGGGCTGCCGCAGTCTTCCCAATCCGATCCGCCCGCGTAACGGTAGACGTGGCCAGTTTCTTCGGCGCCTGTCTCGAATGTGCCGGCAAACAGCTCTCCATCATGCACCGCCAACGCGAAGATCAGCACTGCGTTGCCAGGACGGCCTCGGTCGACCCAGACCGGCGTATCTCCGGCATCGATGCCGAAGTGCAGGTTTCGGTAGTTGGACTGGCTCGACGTCATGCCCGCGTGGCTGATGAGACTCAGGTTCAGTCCTCGGGCGTCCGCCGGGGCATGCTTGCTCAGCACATCTCCCAGCACGTCGTCGACCACCGCGTCCGTGTAGACCCACGCCGCGACGCTGAACGGACCGTCGGCCAACGCGAGGCCTGAGGCGTGGGGGATTTCGATCACTGATTCGCGGCCATCGAACTGAGCCGAACCCGCGGTCTGGGGTGGGCCGGGCGTGCCAAAGACGACTGAGCGGGCCACGCCGTGGTGGTCGCGTCCGGATGAGTCTCGCGCGTCGGCGGTCAGGTCCCAGTGGCCGATCAGGCCCTTGTTGAGCGTCATTGCGTGTCGCCTCCCATTGCGGCAGTGGAGTGCGAATTCCCCACAGAACGGCAACAGCCCTGCCGGAGCAGGGCTGTTGGGTCGTTTGGAATGGTTGAGGCGCGGCGCTACCGGCGGATGTGGACTTGCGCAATGGCGCGGTCAACGTGGCCATCGGCGCCGCGCGCGGTGAGTTCAACAATGTATGTGCCGCTGGGCACGGCGAGGCCAGAGTCGTCTCGCGCGGACCAGATGACTCGGTTCAGGCCGGCCTCGTGCGGCGCGTCTGCTTGGATCACGCGGATTGGGCGACCCGCTATGTTGAGGACGCGGGCATCCACATCGGCGTCGCCGGTCAGCGAGAATATCGCTTCGGCTCCCTGGGCCGTCGGAATGGCGGAGAGCGATGCAATGAACGCGTCGTCGGACGCTGATCCGTCTCCCGGCTCCACGAGGGGGCCCGGCTGCCACGTCGTCGCGTCGCCACTGACACGGCTCGCGCCGGTCGCGGGCCCATCCATATCAGCGAACTCGAAGCGATGACGGTACTCGCCGACATCCAGCGTGCTCGCCCAGGTGAAGTACATGCCCGTCTTGGGCGTGCCTCCGGCCGCGGTCATGTCGCCGGTCGTGATGTCTTCCCATCCGTCGGCCGGCGTCTTGCGCTGGATGTGGACGCGGTTGACGAGCGGACGGTTGCCTTCGCTGTCGAGGTACTGAACGGCGAACTTGAAATTCGTCCCCGGCGATACGCCCGAGTTGGGGTGCAGGTAGTCATCGGTCCGGCCCGTCAGCTTCGTGCACCAGAGCTGCGGAGCGTCGTTCATCTTCGGCCCGCGCCGCCACTTGGTCCCATCGCCTATCGCGCGCATTCCGTCGACGTCTTTGCCGGAGAATCTGTACTGGTAGACGCCGTTCGGCAGCTTGACCTTGGCCTCGCAGATCATCCCCGTGGCCCAGTCGCCGGAGACGGGTCTGAGCTTGAGGACGCGCTTCACGCGCCATTTGCGCCTATCCTCAATGCGACGGATCTTGACGTCCATGCGCGCGGGAACCGTGCCGTTCGGGTCCGTGATCTTCACGGCGAAGGTGAACTCAGTCGTGTCGGCGAGGCCCTTGGCGGGTGATGTCCCCGCGCCGCCGAAAGCCGGATCGGATACCCAGTCGTAGACCGGAGGCTCCGGAGACGGACCCGCTCCCGGGTACAGTGTCTGGATGCCCTCAATGTCGGCGGCATCGAGCGAGCGCTTGGTCGCGCTCCCGTAGTAGGTCACGCCGTACATCGTCTTGTCCCGGTCCTCCCAACCGTACATGTCATCGAGGCCCCACCAGTGGCCGAGTTCATGAGTCGCAACCGACTGGATATCGATCTGGCCTGGGGCGGCTGAGTCCGACCACGTGTAGTACTCGCCATTGAACGCGATGTCGTGATGAGCGATTTCGGCGCCCAGGTACCAGTTCATGCACACAGCGATTACGCCGCTCGGGAACGCCCAGCCGGATTCGACCCAGCCGATCACTTGGTTTGCATCGTAGTTGAGGGGCGGCGTGCCGACGTTCGGCAGGCCCAGAGCATCGATCAACGTGTTAGGAGTGCCGGTCCAATTGGAGAAGGCCGCTTCGATCTCGGCGAACTCGTTTGTAGCGTCCGGCGTGCCGGCGCTATGGCAGGTGAACTTGTCTGGCATCGCGCTCTCGGGTAGTTTGAAGTCTAGCGCGCAGAAGGTGATCTGGTAGCTGTAGGGGTTGCTGGCGGCTGCGCCTGAAGTCCTGACTGTCACGGCGCCGCTCTCTGCCTGTGGAACGCGGCACTTGATCTGTGTTGACGACCATGAGACGATGTCGGCTTGGTTTGACGTGCCCGCCCATGGAAAAGTGACCGTGCCTTGCGACGACCCGAAGTCGGTGCCCGCGATGGTGATCACCGTGCCCGTGTTCCCAGACGCGGATGCGGGCGAGATGTTGGCGATGCTTGGCGCGACCGCGGGTGAGTCAGGAAACAGGTGACTGGCGGCGTCGAGGTCGATTGTCGAGATTGGGACGGCCTTCGCGCCTACGAGGCCGCGGATGGAGTCCACAGCCTCGGCGAGCGGCGCGCCTGATGCCGCGATCCGACCCGAGGTTACGGCAGACTTGCCTCGGCGCCAGCCCAGCACCCCGAGTTCCCCCGACCGCAGGCGTTCGACATGCAGGAGCGCATCTTCCCCGATGCGGAAGGCAGGCACCCCGGATACCCACTGGGTCATCGTGCCGACAGTGCCGCCGGGCATGGTCAACCGAATGACGTCGCCCTGGCGGCAACCCTTTATGGGCAGCACCACTCGAATCGCGATCTCGGTCTCAATGCTCTGTCCGCCCGCAGACGATCGCGACGCAATGTCAGCGACCGTCCCTACAAGGACGGATTCGGCCAGCGTGGCCAACTCCACGTCCGTGTATGGCCGCACGACGCTGGCGTGACCAAGTCCCGCGAGCGACAGCGCAGCGAGCAGAATCCATGTGCCGGCGAGGGGGTATTTCGCGCGCATAGCGTCTAAGTGGCCGCTCCGCCCAGGTCATCCGAACCGGCCACGCCTCTCTTCCAGTGTGACACTTACCACGGCTGGCGCGAGAACCTGATGCGGAATTACCTCCCGCGGGGAGGGGTTGTTGAGGAAGACATGCGAGAAGCACGCATTTGGGGGAGTAGCCATGACTGAGTTCATCCAGCAGGCGACGCAGAGCTTGGGCGTTGGCGAGTCGGCGACGGAATCCGCGACAGGCGGACTGCTCAAACTGATCCAAGGAAAGGTCGCCGGCGGGGATTTCGCCGAACTGCTGGCGAAAGTGCCTGGAGCGGAGAGTCTAATCCCCAAGGCCCCGGCTGACGACGACGAGGGCGGTGGCGGCGGGCTGGTCGGCGGATTGCTTGGCGCGGCATCGTCCGCGGTCGGGGGCGATCTCGGGTCGGCGGCTGGGATTGCCGGGATGCTCTCGAAGGCCGGTATCGGTCTCGATGACGCGGGGCCATTTGTCGGCATGTTCCTGAATTTCATCAAGGGCAAGGCGGGAGACGGCCTAGTGGGGAAGCTTCTGGGACAAGTGCCTGAGTTGGCGAAGCTCGGCGGATAGAAGGTCGGGGTCGGCGCTCCGCTCTCTTGGGTTGGTTGGCTGGAACACGCTTCGTCATGACGTGCGGATACTTTTGGCGGGAGGGATTTCAATGAACGTGCCTATCGCTCGACGCGCTCTGTTGCAGGTGGCGTTGGTGCTGGTATCCACAGCGGCGTTTGCCGCTCAACCCGACCTCATGGCTCGGTTTGCCGGCGAGACGGCGTGGTTTGGGGATGAAATCATCGGGACGGCGGGCGAGCAGAACACGTTCGCGGCCGTGAACGCCGGCGACGTCGGGGTGTATGAGGTCGCCATTGAGAACGAGGGAGCTGTCCGCGATAGCTTCCAGGTCCGCGTCAAACTCGAGGGCGAAGCCTGGAACGTGGCCTTCTATGATGCCCTCGGCACCGGCGGCAATGACATCACGGCCACGGCGACGGGGGCTGCGCCGTGGATTGTCGGACCGATCGAGCCGGGGGCCGCGGCGGGCTTCCGCATTGAGATCACCACGCCCGGCGATGCCATAGAGAAGGCCCGGACCATTGTGATT
This sequence comes from uncultured Armatimonadia bacterium, assembly GCA_964555935.1. GTDB lineage: Bacteria > Armatimonadota > Zipacnadia > Zipacnadales > VGFC01 > CAZKUN01. The sequence goes on from CAZKUN010000014.1 coordinate 25,551, forward strand.
CTGCGCGCGGCGTCGGTTGGTGACGCGGATGAGAAGGACGCGCTCCGGGTTGCTGTCCGGGCCCGAACCGGGGGCGGGACGCCTGACGACGGGCGGACGGTCCTTGATGACGAGGCGGCGCTTGGCGCCGGCAGCGAGCAGTTGGAGACGGGCGAGTATGTGAAGGTCTACCAAGTCGACGTTGAGCGCGATGACAAGGTCCAGATCACGCTCGACACCGAGGGCTTCGCTGGCTATCTCGCGGCCGACGTGCCGGGAGGGGATATGAGTCAGCAGACCGGCGGGGTCGGCGAGCGAGTGGAACTGGACGTGACAGCGGTCGAGGCGGGTGAACTGCTCATCTACGTGACGACTGCTGATGTTGGCGCTGAGGGACCATATAAGGTGACGGCGGTCCGCGCCGGCGGCGCCCCAGGGCCTGGCGCAGCAGTGCCCGCGCCCGGCCCGGCGCCGGATCCGGGAGACGCCGCCAACACGCTAGTTGATGAAGATGGAACGCTGGGGCCCGATAGCGCTCAACTGGAGACGGGCGAGTGGGTGGAGATCTACCGCGTGAATGTCGAGCGTGACGATGAGGTGCGCGTCTCGCTCGATCCTGATGGCTTCGCGGCCTACCTCGCCGTGGATCCGCCCGGCTCGGACATGGTCCAACAGACCGGGGCGCTCGGTGCGCCCGTGCAGTTGGATGTATCGATTGCCGAGACCGGCGAGTTGGTCGCGTACGTGACGACGGCCGATGTCGGAGCACAGGGCTCGTACCACGTGACCATCGCGCGAGCAGGCGATGCTCAGCCGGGGACCGTCCCGATCGCTCCGGGGGGCTTGGTGGTGAACGACGGGTCGTTGCTCGACGAGTTTGGTAAGCTCGGGCTGGCCAGCGACAAGCTGAGGTCGGGCGAGTTTTACAAGCTCTACACGGTGGCGGTGGATGCGGGCGAGGCAGTGACGATCACGCTCGCGCCCACGGGTTTCGCCGGATACCTGGTGGTTGACGTGCCCGGCGGCGACCGGGAGCAGGAGGCCGGTAACAAGGGCGAGGACGTGGTGTTGACGGTGACGCCGAAGGCCGATGGCGACGTGGAGATTTACGTGACGACCTCCCAGGCCGGCGAGAAGGGCGACTTCCGCATAACGGTGAGGCCGGCTTCGGCCGCCGGCCCTGTCCCGCAGCCGAGGCGTCAGCCAGGGACACCTCAGCCGGGGACGCTTCAGCCGGCGACACCCGCGCCGCTGCCCGGTAACGGTGAGGATCCGTTCGACCGCGAGGGAACCGACCTGGCCAAGATGCAATCGCAGGTGCGGGCGCCGGCGGCGGATCCCCAGACGAACACGGGCCTGTTTGGCAAGACGCTGTATCACATGAAGCGTATCACCGTGACGATCTCCGGCAAGCATTACTATGAGGTGCTGAAACAGGTCGAAGAGAAGGTCGATGGCGAGTGGGAGACCGTCGACAAGGACGAATCAGAATGGCGCGAGCAGGCGATCGGCGTCGACTGGTATGATACGGGGCTATGGCCCGGATCGATGTACGTGCCTGATGACTTCACGTGGACATTCCCCGATCTCACGTGGGATGGCAACATCTTCCGGGCCTACAACGAAGTGCATGGCGTGACCGGCGCGTTTGAGGTCGACGTGCTGGGCGTGATCAGTCCCGATGGTAATCGCCTTGTCCAGCTCTACACCTGGATCATGCAGCAGGAGATCGACCCCGATCCGGGCACGCCAGGACAGGGGCTGCTCGCTCACCTGCACCTGATCAAGGTGGTGCTGAACGACGTTCCGTACCAGCAGGACCTCGGCGCGTATCGCGGGAAGTTCGACACGCTCCGCGCATCGTTCCAGGAGCAGACCGACAATGGCACCAGGCCCGAGGCCTGCACGTATGAATACAGTGTCACCGGGCCGGACGCAGGGGATCGCATTCTGGAGTTGCGGGATCTGCGGATGGACCCGTCGTTCTGCTGCCCGGACTACATCCCAGAGGATCGCCAGTTCACCAATGAGTACAGGCGGACAGAGTGGACAGGCGGCGACCGGCCGGCCGTAGTGTCGGTCCGGCTCGTCGGCGAATGACGACAGACAGATGCTGAGGTGAGTGGATGGATGACGCAATCCGTCAATTGATCGAGGCCCTCCCTGACGGGCACGTCCCGTTTGCAGGCTCTGAGCACGCGATGCCCGTCGCGAGCGCGCTACTTGGACGCGATGCCGATTTGGCATCTCTGCGCGATCAATTGGCCGATGCTGATGACCTGAAGGCCGTGCTGGAGCCCGTAGCGCTCGCCGCCGAGGCGATCGAATCATCCGCCGCGGATCGCGATACGTACTTCCTTGACGATGCCTCAGCGCGTGGCGCCGTGTTCAGCGGGGCCAAGTGGCGGGCGGGATGGGTGCTGTTGGCCGGGAGCGGGATCACGGACGAGCTTGTCGACCGACTCAAGACAGGCCAGTACATGGTCTTTGCCGCCGGCCGTGATGAGCAGGCCGACCATCCCCTGCCGGAGCGGCAGACGGGCGCGATCTACTACGGACAGCTGATGGCGCGGTACGGGATGACATGGGGGATGATCGCGCCTGGCGATGACCATGAGCTTGGCCATTTCCTCGAGGCAGACATGCCGGGGGCGATGGTGGTCCTCGGTGATGTCGGGCCGGTGGAAGGGCTGGTCCTGCTGAGTCTGATGAAGCTGGGCTGCCCCGCCATTGTCGGCCCTGAGTTCGCGCATGAAATCGGCCCCAAAGCCGTTGCGAGAAACGATGACGAGGTCTGCGAGACGTTGCTCGCGCTCCCCAACATGCGCGTGCGCTCGGCGGGTGGAGAGCTGGTGGCGCTACCGGAGCCGGCTGACCCGGCGCATGCCCGCGAGGAGCTTGACCCCGTCCGAACGGTGAGAGGCATCCTCCAACTGCGGCCCGGGCCGACCGATGGCGGTGTAGCTGTGACCGGGGATCCGGGCTCTGATGCGGTCGTGGTGCTGGTGGATGTGGATGATCCTGATTTGGATCTCGGGATATCGGCTCATCTCGAGGCGCAGGCGGTGGGGTATGGATCGTACCTGCCTGGGACGCGCTCGCGACGCGACGATGCCGGAGCCTATCTCGTTGAGTTTGCCGATGGCGCGGAATTGGACGCGGAGTTGCTCGGGCGCGTGATCCAGACGGGCTTGAAGCGCGATTTCCCGCGCCTCGGGCGCATCGGGGTGCAGGTCCTCTTCGGCGAGACAGCGGTTGCGGCCGAGGCTGACGCGGCGCGCGAGCTGGCGAGGAAGCGCGACGAGGAACTGGCGGCGGAGAGCGAAGCGAATGTCGACGAGTTCTACGCCTGCATTGACTGTCAGCCGTTCGCGCTCAATCACGTGTGCGTCGTGACGCCGGATCGCCCGCCGATGTGCGGGAAGAGCCGGCTGTCGATGAAGGCTCAGGCCCTCTGGGGTGGCTACGCCCGCCCGTGGACGCGGCGTGACAAGCTGGATGAGGAACTTCGGCGCCGGATCCCTAAGGGCGAGGTCATCGACGCTGAGGCCGGGGAGTGGACGGGCGTCAACGAGCTAGTCAACGACTTGACCGGCGGCAAGCTCGAGCGCGTGCGCTTGCACAGCGTCTGCGAGGCACCACACACGTCTTGCGGGTGTTTCGGGGCGTTGGCGTTCCAGATTTCGGGCACGAATTGGGTCGGCGTGATGCATCGGGGCTATGAGGGCGAAGCGCCCGGCGGCGTGACGTGGTCGATTCTGGCCAATCGGGCAGGTGGGAAGCAGCACGCCGGCGTGACGGGAATCTCGCTGGCGTATCTCAAGAGTCCGAGGTTTCTTGCCGGTGAGGGTGGGCCTGGGGCGGTGAAGTGGGCCACCACGCGCGCAAAGGACCTGCTGACGGATCAGCTTCCGCCAGGCGCGAGCGTAGCGACTGAGAGCGACGCGACAACGATTGATGAACTGCGAGCCTACGTGGATCGGTGACCGTCAACCACGTCTACGGCCTATTGGGCCGCTGAACGCGGCGCATCGGCGTCGATGCGCTGCCGGCGTGGGAGCCGTTTGACACCGGTGGCTCGCTCCCGAGCACTGTCAATGAGGCGACGGATTTCCTGGTGGCGGCTGTGTCTGCTTGGGCCGTTCGGCCGGACTGCCGAGTAGCTGACTGCCCCTTCTTCCGGTCCCCCAAGTACTGGCTTCATTGCCATTCCTCCTCTGGGACGAGGTATGCTAACTGTATCATACCCTACCTTGGCGCGTCATCGCACCGATATCTACTAACGTGGATCGCCAGCGTTCTCCTCCATTGTTTATAGGTATTTTACATGAAACTTATACTCGCAGCGGGTGATCACGAGCCTCGCGACACCCGGTTCCGCCGGAGAATACGAGCATAATCGTGTTAAGTAGACCGCGGGACGCGCCGTGGCGCACGGAAGAAGTTAGTCTCGCCTAAGATTCCTGTTGACACCGAAACTTTTTCGTGGTATCTAGTGCTCGTTATCATTGGGGAAAATGGACGCAGCACCCCCCAGAAGCCCATCGATTACTACAATGAGCGCGGAATCACTGCAACTGACGGCGAGCATGGAGGACTACCTGGAAGCCATCTATCGGCTTGCCAGGGACAAGCGCGTCGTCCGCGTGCGAGACGTTGCGAAGAGCGTTGGCGTCACACCCCCTAGCGCGACAGGCGCGATCAAGGCCCTCAAGGCTCGAGGACTTGTATCCCACGAGAAGTACGAAGACGTGCTCCTAACTGACATCGGCGAGGCCGTAGCCGCCGACGTGAACTCGCGCCACGAGGAACTGCGCTCGTTCTTCGAGGATGTGCTATTGCTGGATCCGGACCTGTCAGAATCCGAGGCGTGCGCGCTCGAGCACAGCATCAGCGGGCAAACGCTCGAGCGTCTGCGACGCTTCTTGAGCTGCATTCGACACTGCGGCGGGAGTCAGCCAGGCTGCATCCGCGATTTCCGGGAACTAGTTGATGCCGGCGACGGCCCTGAAGGGCTGGAGGAAGACTAACCCTGATGCCACTCACGAGTCTGGTGCCGGGACAGCGAGCCGTCGTGACGGAGTTAAGCGGGGGCAAGACCATGCGTCGCAGGCTGGCGTCGATGGGCCTGACGGTTGGCGCGGAAGTCGAGAGCGTCATCAGCCGCGGGCGCGGCCCGATCGTGGTAGCGGTCAGGCAGACGCGCCTCGCTCTTGGAAGAGGCTTGGCCGCCAAGGTCGTAGTGGATCCGGTGGAGGACTGAAGTGGGACGCGTGACGACAGACGCCAAGGAACACCAACTGACGATTGCCCTCGCGGGCAACCCCAACTCAGGCAAGACGACGCTCTTTAACGACCTTACGGGCTCACACCAGCATGTAGGCAACTGGCCTGGCGTGACGGTCGAGCGCAAAGAGGGTACCTGTCAGCTCGACGGGCCGCGGACGCTTCTGGTCGACCTGCCGGGCACCTACAGCCTCACCGCGAACTCGCCAGACGAGATGGTCGCCCGTGATTTCGTCCTGCATGGCGGCACGGATGCGGTGATCGCGGTTGTGGATGCCGCCAACCTCGAGCGCAACCTCTACTTCGTCCTCCAACTCATCGAACTCGACGCGCCGGTGATCGTCGCCCTGAACATGAGCGACATCGCCGAGGACCGCGGCTTCATCATCAACGTGGATAAGCTGAGCGAGCTGCTCGACGTGCCCGTTGTGGCGACCTGCGCGAATGTGGGCGAGGGCATTGAGAGGCTCTGGGAGCAGGCGCTGAAGGTCGCTCAGCAGCAGCCCGTGCCGCGTCCCATCAGCTATGGACGGCAAGTGGATGAGGCAATCGCGAACATCATCGGGGCGATCGAGCTAGCGCCGGAGGTTGCCGAGGAGCACCCCACGCGCTGGCTGGCGATCAGCCTCTTGGTCGGCGACGAAACGCATCTCCCCGACCACAGGGAGGCCGATCAGCGCATCGGCCACGTGCGCAGGACTGCGCGAGCCAACGCCAGGCATCTGGAGGACGTTACCGCCGACACAGCCGAGGCCACCATCATCAACGGTCGCTACGGCGCGATCCAGGGCGTGTGCCGCGAGGCGGTTCTTGAGCCAGACGATGCGCGCGAGACCCCGTCGGACCGGGTGGACAGGTACCTGCTGCACCAGATCTGGGGTCTCCCCATATTGCTCGTCGCGCTGGGGGGCATGTTTCAGCTGACTTTCACGGTGGGCGCGTATCCGAGTGGCTGGATTGAGGTGGGATGCGAGAAGCTCGGGGAGTACATCACGACGTTGGTCGCCCCGGGGCCGCTGCAGTCGCTGTTGGTGGACGGTATCATCGGCGGCGTCGGTGGAGTGCTTGTCTTCGTGCCTCAGATCTTCATCCTTTTCGCGATCATCGCGATATTGGAAGACAGCGGCTACATGGCGCGAGCCGCCTTCCTGATGGACCGGATCATGCACGCGATGGGCCTCCACGGGAAGGCGTTCATCCCGATGATCATGGGCTTTGGCTGCAACGTGCCCGCGATCATGGCCACGCGCACGCTCGAATCAGAGCGCGACAGACTCGTGACGATCATGGTGGCGCCCTTGATGTCGTGCAGCGCGCGACTGCCCGTGTACGCTCTGCTCGCGGGGACGCTATTCGGGGGGTATGCGGGGCTCGTTATCTTCTCCATGTACGGGTTAGGCATCGTCTTGGCCGCGATCGTTGCCCGAATCTTCGGCAAACACATTGTGCCCGGCGAGGAAGAGCCGTTTGTCATGGAACTCCCGCCCTATCACAAGCCGACTCTGAAAGGCATCCTGATCCACACGTGGGAGCGCGGCAAGCTCTTCCTGCAGAAAGCAGGGACGCTGATCCTGTGCGGAGCCATCATCATGTGGTTCCTGAGCGCGTTCCCGTGGGGTGTCGAGATCGCCGGCGAAGACAGCTACGCGGGCCAAATCGGCAAGTTCATCGCGCCGATTTTCCACCCTCTCGGTCTCGCCTGGCGAGAGACGGTGGCGCTCATCAGCGGGCTCTTCGCGAAGGAGATCGTCGTCTCGACGATGGGTGTCCTGTACGGCCTCGGCGGCGAGGCGGGCGAGCAGGAGATCGGCGCCGCCATTGCCGGCAGCCACCTGACGCCGCTGTCGGGTTACGCCATGATGGCTTTTGTGCTGATCTACGCTCCGTGCGTGGCGGCGATTGCGGCCGTCAAGCGAGAGACGGGCTCGTGGAAGTGGACGGCGATCTCAGTCGGGTATCTCTGCGGGCTCGCATGGTTGGTCGGCTTCATCATCTACCAAGGCGGGAAGCTGCTAGGATTGGAGTAGGAGAGACGCCATGTGGGAGACACTCGCAATCGCTCTGGTCGTGGCGGCCGCAGCCGCTTACATTATCCATCGCACTTGGTCCGGCGCGTCAAAGGGCGACTGCAGTTGCGATGGTGGATGCGACAGTTGCGCGGCGGGAAGCGGCTCGTTGACCTGCCCGCCCGAGGCGGGCGGGGAGAACGACGACACGTAACGTAGAACTAATGATGCGCGGGTGCTGGAACACCCGCGCATCCGTAAGAGACGGCTGATGCCATCCCTTCACTGCTTGGCATCATACCGTCTCCAATCACAGCCGTCAACCACGGCGGCTGACCCAAAAGGGAGACTGACTGATGTCAAGACCGCGTGGATTCACCCTCATAGAACTGCTGGTTGTCATCGCGATCATCGCCATTCTCGCCGCGATCCTGTTCCCCGTGTTCGCCAGGGCCCGCGAGAAGGCCCGCCAGACGAGCTGCCTGAGCAACATGAAGCAGCTATCGTTGGCCACCGACATGTATCTCATCGACTACGAGGCATACCCGCTGCACTCGCACAAAGAGCTGGGCAACCCCGGCTGGCGCTGGATGAAGATGCTGATGCCGTACGTGCGCAGCGAGCCCATCTACGCCTGTCCGACGGTGGGCGGACGGACCGTGGATCTCGACAGCTCGAGCCAGATGTATGGCTACAACTACCAGTACCTGGGCAACGGGCGGAATCTCAGCGGCTTCGGGCCCGCGCTCGTGACGGCCGAATCGGACGTCGATCGTCCGTCGGAGACGATTGCCATCGCCGACGCGGCGGGGCTCGCTAAGCACATTGGCACAGCCAAGGACGGTAAGAGCGGCTACTCCATCGATCCTCCGCTGCCGAATCCGCGTTTCGGCGTATACTACGGCAAGTCGACTTTCCTCGATGACAGAGCTGGCGTCGCGGCGCGGCACAATGGCGGCGCCAACTTCGCATTCTGCGATGGCCACGCCAAGTGGTTGAAAGTTGAGACCGCCGACCGAGACAGCTCGCTCTGGAACGGCCGAGGCGAAGCGACACCATAGAGTTCATTATCCACGGGAGGGGTAGGAATGTCATCGAGACTTGCCATCATTGCAGCAGTGACCGTTGCGGGGATCTCCGCGCATGCAGTTGCCGCGCCGATGGGCAATGCGATTGTGTCTACCGCGGAGACGCTGAACCGGGGCGAGGTCTTTGAGGACCTCTCGATCGTGACGGGCCTCGGCGGGGGCCCAACCGAGGTCTCCTTGAACTCGCAATACGGGATCGGTGGGCGCACGGACATCGGCTTCGATATCCCCCTGAATGGGGCGAGCCGGCCGCTCTTCAGCGCGACGCACATGGCCTACTCAGACGAGAAGACGCGCATCCGGCTCGGCGCGCTCGGGCTGAACTCCGAGGGCGGCGAAGCCGCGGAGATCGTGCTGGGACGCGACTGGGGAGAGACCACGCTTCACGCCGGCGTCTCCCACGCGTTTCCGGGCACAGTGGTCTTCGGGGGACTGACGCGGGCGCTTAGCCCATCGGCCACGGTCCACGTTGAATACGTGGGTGGGCCTGATCCGATGGGCGCGGTTGGGTGTGAGTGGAGTCTGGGGCATCGGCTCAACCTCATCACCAGCGCGCTGCATGACTTCAACGGCGACGCAGGGCTGTACCTGGACTTCATCTGGACCAACGCAGAGTGATCCCGCGTCCGGAGGCACGACTGATACTAGAAGCGGTTTCAGAACCCAAGACGGACGGCGTCGGATCTGGAGATCCGACCTACGGCGGCAAACGGCGTCGAAGCTAGAGCTTCGACCTACGGGGGCGGGAGAGCGGCGTCGGATCTGGAGACCGACTCCTACCAAACTGCGGCATACTATTCCCGATCGCCAAGCTGATGCTGCGAGGCTTCGCCTTGGCGTACCTACGGCCCTTCTTCGGCGTTTCGGAGCCATCCAGGGAGTGCGTCTGATTGGGCTCAAGGGCTGGAGGATACACGGTGGTTTTCGCGGGCGCGGAGGAGTAGGCCCCCCAATCCGCCCAGACAGCAGTTCGGCTATGAGGCTGCGACGACCACGCCGCTGTAGTCACCCGGCTGTTACTGCCGGCGCGGTCGCCAGTAGCGCCCCCGACAACTGAAGAGGGCCTAACCTTGGGGCCGTCACCTCGCCTCAACCCAACCCATCTCCTCGACCGTTGCCTTGACCCTCTCCGCGTTCACGAGGCGGACGACAACCCGGCTTTCGTCCTGCAGGTTCATGTGCACCCGCGAGACGATCTCTTCGGCCGGCGTCACGGTGATCTTGCCGTCCTTGCGCTTCACATCGCAGTTCCAGCCGAGCAGTTCACCATCCTCGCGCTCAAGCACGTAAGCGGCCGTGAGGGCGACCTCCTCAAGGCATTTGAAGACCTCATGGATGTCGTTGTCACAGGCAGCGCCGGGCACGTCCAGGTGCCCCACATAGCCGCCCGCGACTTGGCCCTCGGGGACGCGCCACCAGTCGCTGACCATCGGCCGGTACTCCTCCCCGATGATCTCCGGCCGCCAGAGGCCCTGGCCGGGGTTCTCGGGATCCTCGTAGAAGACCGATGCCTCGATGTATGGGTCGGAGATGAACGCCCAGCGGAGATCACCGGTTTCGCCATCGATGACCTGTACGCACGAGCCGAGCGCGTTCATGGTGAAGCGCAGGAACTCCTCTTCGCCTGTCAGGAGGTAGAGGTAGTAGGTTCCGTAGATGTTCCACGCCGACCATCCGTGGGGCGAGTTCATCATGTTCGGATAGGTCATCACATCGTATTGCGCTTCCCAGAATCGCAGCGTGGCTCCGTTCATGCGGCTGTCGGGAATGATCGTCTGGTTGAGGCACTGGTGGGCCCGCCACATGAAGAGCGAGGCGTCGACGTATTTCTGCCGCTCTTCGGGCTCGGCGAGCGTGAGAGCGTACAGCCCTAGCTGCAGGGCCGTGCAGCCGATCATGCCATCTTCGAAGGTCTGCTCGCCCTCGGTCTGGACGTTGTCCCGGCGACGCTGCAGATCATCGATAGCGCGCGTCACAGACGCCAGATGCCGCTCGTAGCGCTCGGCCCAGACGGGATCGTGGATGAGTTCCTTCTCCGCCTCCATCGCCTCCATGATGAGCTTGGCACAGTAGAGCACCGACGTATAGTGCGTCCCGTGGTTACGGTACGCGCCATCCTCGCCCTGCCACGAGATGAGGAACTCCACCAGCCCCGCCGCATCCTCCAGGCTTCCGATATCCCCCGTCGCCTCGTAGTGGTCGGTCAGCAGGCCGATCCACGCGGCGGTGTTCTGGATCCGGTTGGGGATGATGAGCGGGAGCAGCTTCTCTCTATCGTAGAGCAAGGTGTAGACGTCCTGGAACTGGGACTCCAGCTGCTCGTCGAGTTCTGGGTCAGGGAAGTGTTTGCGCGCTAGTAAGGCCGAGAAGAAGCCGTACTGGCCTTCGACGCATGCGTTCGCCTTGGACGGGTACCTGACAGCCGCCTCGCGCGCTCGCCTCAGATACCACGACCACGGATGCCGCACCGACACCATCGCCTCACTGGTCTTGCCATCTGCCGTGGCCTTCAGCGTGCATATGCCAGGCTTATCACCCGGGTCGAAGGTGTAGAGCCGTCCGCCATCGGGCGTCACCTCGCCGGTCGCCTTGGGGGCCTTTGCGTCGCTCCCGACGACCTCCCACGTCACGTCGCCCTCGCCGTAGAGTGTGATCACTCGCTTCCGGCCTGCGGCGGCGGTGTAGCGGTCGATCTCGATGGCCGGTGCGCCGGTCAACTCGGCGACGGCCGGCTTGACCGCCTCAAGGCCATCGACTTCCTGCAGGTAGACCGTCCAGGTGCGCTTCTCGCCTGCATCGAGCGAGCCAAGGTCCTGGGGGTGGCGGTCAGGCAGTGGGCCTGGATTGAGGAACTCGATCTGCGCTGTGCCGATGTGGTGGCCGCGGCCGATGTACTCCAGATTGTACGAGGCCACCGGATCGGGCGACGCAATTGCCAGCACGCGGCCCTTCGGTGTCATCGCGTAGCCCCAGAGATGGGTCTTCTCACAGCGCATCAGCGTCGGGAAGAACTTGCGGTTCCACTCGGGATAGTGATCCATGTAGGTGTCGAGCCCTAGTCGGATACCGGCCCGGATCGACTCGACGCGGGCATCACTACCGTTCTCGATTGAGCTGCGGATCGCGAGGCGACCTCCGGCCTCAAGGTACTCAATGCTGAAGGTAAGGCCCTCCAGGCTCGCGACGAAGCGCGGGCGCTCCGGATCTGGCTGCCGTAGCCTCAGCGACCGGGCTTGGCCTTCGCGGATCAGATACCAACTCGGGCCGCCGTAGGCGCCGCTTTGGAATGGGATCTCCTGCCACTCACCGTCGCGGAGCGTGGCCATCTGCTCGATGCCGCGGACCGTGCACCCCGCACGCCAGCCGAGGTGCTCACTGCCCAGGGCAATGGTGCTGGGGCCATCGCCCGGCGTGGCCTCCGCCTGGAAGTCATCAAAGGGTACATCCGCTCCATAGGTGCGCACTCCAACACCTCCGATAGGACCGGCCATCCCGGGGATAGCTGCCTCAAGCATCCATGCCTGAGGCTCCGCCTCACCGTCGCTCCAGGCATTCATGCTCATGTACCCGTCCTGACACTGGGCTCTGATCGTGTGCCACGCCCCTGCGACGATGTCGATCTCGCGGGCCGCAAGCTGCCCTTCCCCGCCAGGCCCGGATCGGTACCAGAGCGTCAGCAGCGCGCGACCGGGCAGGAGTCCGGGCTGGCCGAAGATGACCATGAAGTAGAGGCGCTCATCGTACGGCTCCACGCCGTAGAGGGTAGCCGCCGCGCTCGCCCAGTCCTGGGTCGGGTCATCGGGCATCCTGAAGCGAACGCTCATATCGAGCGTGGCCCACTGGGCCTGGCCGCCGATCTCCATCGGAAGCGCGAGAGCGCCCCCGCCGATGATTTGGTCATCAGCGGCCTGAAGCGTGGCCTTGCCCTGGTTTGTGTTGCCCTCGAGCAGCTGCCAGGCCGGATCTGGGCGGCGAGTGAAGTCATCAGCGATCTGCGCGGCGTTCGCGGCGCCGCCTAACGTGGCCAGCGCCAGCATCGTCATCATCATGTTGGGTCCTCCGGTCTGTGCGGAACGGGCGCCCTTTCGCGAAAGGCGCTCAGGTTCCTCAAAGCCCAATGGTGGCGCACGTCACGCGTGTTATGCTACAGTAAGACACCCCATGCACCGAGGGCACCCATGCACTCCATTCGGCAGACCGTCGTCGCACTGGCACTACTCTCAATCACGGGCACAGTGGCGGCCGAGGATTGGTCGACTTACGGGCACGATGAGGGCCGCGGCAGAGATGTCGCGGCCCGCATATTTGCCGATGACTCGCGGCGGTTACTCGGCGCTCAGGCAACGAACCGTCCCGTCGATGCCCGCGATATACAGCGAGCCGTTTGTGGCCGCCATGCCATCCCAGACGGGAATGGTGTCGAGACGCATCTCCGAGAGCAGCGTCCCGTCCCCGCTCGCCACCGCACGCAGCACTCCGCCCGATTCGCCGGCCAGCGCCGCTGACTGGGCGGCTATCTTCTCTTGTGTCTCGGGCGATTCGGGGGCGGCGAGGGCGGCCGGCTCATCGAGCAGGTCATCCGGGCCCGCGACGAAGAGGGTATCGCCCGCCAGCACCAATCCCCGCGCCAACAGCGGCACCTTCTCCGACCACGTGTGGATGACTCCGCTTGCAGTGCCGTTGGGCATCCGCCCGGAGAAGCGCATCCCGGCCCCCGCCTGTCCGCGCGCAGACTCCGCGCCCACGATCGTGCCGTTGTTCTTGTTCCCCGACGTGTCGGAGGCGTTCTCTTTGTTGAACGACAGGTACAGGGCGAGCGCGGCATCACCCGTTCCGGCCTCCTCGGCCACACCGGCAAAGCCCTGGATAGCGGCCTCGGGCAGGTCGCCGTGGTAGACGCGGACCTCATCGATGATGCCCCTGAACCCGAGACTGTCTCCGTATTCGCCGACCTTGCTGCTCTCATCGCCACCGATCTGCAGCGCCTCGGCGGGGTCGTTCGGGAGCAACCCGGGCGCAGCCTTCGTCCCGGCCAGCTCGCCGTTGATGTAGATACGCAGCTCCGCATCCGGCGTCAGGACTCCGGTCACGTGCGCCCACGCGTCAGTGATGGGCTCGGTCGCGGCGACCTCGGTGCCCTCGCCATTGGCTCGGAGCGCGAAGCGAGGGATGCCGTCCTTCAGGTATAAGGCGTAGCCTAGCGAGTTGCCGCCACGCGCCAGGATCACGCCGTCGGGTTGCTGAGGACGCGCCCACGCCATTGCAGCAAGTGGCTTGCCGGCGGGGTTGAGGCTCGCTGATTTCTCAACCCGGATGATCGTGCCGCGGCTCAGGAACTCGTCGCGAGGCTCGTCCGCGCCCTGGCGGAGCGGCGCCGAGAAGAGGTGGAATTCCATCGGCACGGTCCACTTGTAGTATTTCGGCTGACGGCCAAATCCAAAGACGCTTTCTTCGTTGTACGACAGGATCTTGCCCGCCGGGACGTTCTGGCCGGCGAGGTAGTAGCTGTTCCATCCGCCCTCGAAGTTGCGCCCGTAGAGCCAGTAGGAGCGATGGTAGTACGTGCCGTCGAGGAAGCCGGCGTCCGAGAACAGGTGAGCCGTGTCTCCCTCTTGGATCGCGGCGTGGGTCCCACGCTGCGTGGCCTCAATCGCGAGATCGGCGCGCGTCCCGTCCATATCGAAGACCTGCGACCGCATGTAGACATGGGCGCCATCGGTGGAGAGCACGTCGGGCAGCGCCACCGGCATGGTGAGCCGACTGATACGACTCTGGACGTCCTCACCCGTCTCGGGATCGCGGTCGTCGAGGATGGACTCGGTGATGAGCGCGCCGGTGGCCGCGTCGAGCTTGCAGAAACGGATGCCACCGTCCAGGAAGAGAGATCGACCCGCGACGGCATATACCTCGCCTTCGTGGACGAGAACGCTGCCGGGAACGGGCCACCGGGACTCAAGCTGCTCGCGCGCTATGATGCGCGAGTCGATTGGGGCAAGTCGGAACCGCCAGACGAGCACGCCGTCGCTGGCGCGGACGCAGTAGGCCGATCCATCGGCACACCCAAATAGAGCCGTGTTGCCGTGGATGGTAGGAGGCGAATCGACGCGACCGCCCGCTACGAAGGTCCAGCTCAACTCGCCACTTGCCGCATCGAGCGCGTGCACGGCGTGCGCGTCGACATCCGCAACAAACACCTTGCCGTCGGCAACTGTCACGGCGCTCAGCCCCCCGCCGAGGCTCGTTTCCCAGGACTGGGCCAGCGCAGGCGCAAGCGCTTCGGGCGTCCCGCCGCTGCGCCGGGCATCGTGGCGGTACGTAGGCCAATCGCCGCTGGGGGCGTCGGTCGGAGTGGAGACGTCGCCGTACGCTGGGCCGCGCTGAAGGCGCGACCCCTTCGGTGTCTTCTTCAGGCCTTCCGGCAGCGCGGCTGTGAGCGCGTTGAACCCGGAGAGCCTCGATTCAGGATAGCACGCGCATGAATTCGGCGGGGTATACGTCAGCCCATTCGCGGGCATCAGGCCGTACAGGCACGCGCCGCGAGTCCAGTGGTTGATATCCCAGTGCCCGGTGGTGGGGTCGATGAACTCCGTGCCGGTTCGGGAGACCATCAGGAACCGATCCGTGGCCTTGCCGCGGTAACAGCGGTGGTGGAACCAGTAGGTATCCGCGTCCGCCTTGGCGTAGGAGACCTTGACTTCTCCGGTGTGCAGGTCGAGGCCCTTGACCTCACCCGGTAAGCCGCCGCTCGCGACGCCGGTCAGCCACACGGTCCCATCGATGACGAAGAGATCCTCCGGCGAGCTGTAGCCCGATGGGGGATGCTCAGCCGTCCAGAGCACGTCACCCGAGTCTCCATCGATCGCGGTGAGGGTGTCGTTCTTGGTCGCCCCTCCGGACGACTTCACGAGGCCTGATTCCTCGCCTCCGGCAAAGAGAACCACGCCCTCCTGGAGCACCATCGTTGGCGCAAAGAAAGACATCAACCCCTCGACGATCTCCACGGGTTCTGATTCCCACATGACGCTGCCGTCGGTTCGGTCGAGGCAGACGACCTGCTGCCCGTTGTGAAAGACTACGCGCTCGGCATCGACGGTGAGCGTCAGCGGGACGACGCTGGCCTCATGCTCCCAGAGGATCTCTCCGGAGTCGGCTCTTACGGCCACGACCGAGGTGACCTTGCCGGTCCACCAGGGCTGGTTCACGTTGCGGTGGTCTGTGTATTTCTCGGTGTCGACCTCGGGATCAACGACGAGGAATAGGTCGCCGTCTGAGTGCAGGATCTCCTCGGTGCCCTCCGTGCCCTCATAGACGCGCGCGGTCTCCCCCGTTTCGGCGTCGAGGGCTGTGACGGGCACGTCAATCCCGAGCGTGGTGAACACCGTATCGCCCGTCGCTACCAGGCGACGGGGCAACTGCGCGGGGCCGCTCTTGAGCGGCCAGAGACGGGTCTGCCAATCGGCAATCTCGCGCTTCCAGAGCACCACTCCGTTGAAGGCGTCGCGCGCAATGACTGCCCATTCCGACGGCACCATGATCGACTCGCCGGGGCCCTCGTCGAAGATGTAGAAGATGCGGCCGCCCGCGCTGACCAGCGCCGTGGTGCTCGATAGGCGATCGTGATGGCGAGCCCAGCGTGGACTCCCGGTCCACTGAAGCGAGCGCGGTGGCGCGACGCGTTGGTCGTGGGCAACGGCGTTGTTGTCCGGCCCGTGCAGGTAGTGCGACCACTCGTCGATGTCGTCGGGCCACTCCTTGACCTGCTTCCCCCACGCATCGCCCTTGCGAGTCATCATCACGCCGAGGGGCGCGAGGACGCGCATCGCTTCGCGAGTGACTGCCTTCGTGGCGCGCTCGGTGACAACCAGGTTGACCATGTTGTCGCCATACGGCAAGCGTCTGCCGTCCCACAGGTCAACGGCGATGTCGCCGTATGCGCCGTCGGATGAGATATCTCGGCGCGCGGTGTCGATGGCTGCCTGATCAGTATCGACCCCATGCACGAGGAACTGGGGCCCAAGCTTGAGCGCCGCGGTCAGGTCGCCGGAGCCGCAACCGACATGCACGATCAGGCCGCCGGTGACGCCGGCGTCGTCGATGATCTGACGGGCGACGTCCACTTGGTCGGCAGGGACGGCCGTGGCAATGACGAGCAGTGACAGGACGCTCGATAGGTGGCAGAGGGTGCGCGACATCATAGTGATCTCCTTGGTCCGCGCATCGCGGCGCGGCCGAAAGGCATCCTTCTCCCGTGGGGGCGGCAGGGCCTTCGCTGGTTTGGTGGCGAGACCGCGTGGGAAGGAGAAGTACTCGGGGTCTCGAATACCCCCATTCTCGCTGGGGCCCTGCTGCTCTGGGCGCCCGGATATTGCACTGGACCGCGACGCGCATGGATTGCCATGCGCCACGAAAAACGGAGACAAGTAAATGAGCCTGCGAACACACTGCCTGTTGGCGCTGATCGGACTGGTAATCATCGGGACGTGCGGCCTCGGATGCACGCCGAAGGCGCCGGATTCGGAGCCCGTGCCCCCGGACCTATCGGGCTCGATTGCCCCGCCGCCCGAGGATGTGATCGATGAGGGGCCGGCAGTCGAGGAGCCGACCGAGACGTCAGACGACACCGAGGCCGCGGACGAGCCGACGGATGAGGCCGCGTCGGATGAGTCAACCGAGGAGCCCGTCGCTGATGAAGCGACCGAGACCTCCAATGACGCGTCGACGACCGACAGCCTGGAATCCGCGC
Source organism: uncultured Armatimonadia bacterium (assembly GCA_964555935.1). Lineage (GTDB taxonomy): Bacteria > Armatimonadota > Zipacnadia > Zipacnadales > VGFC01 > CAZKUN01. The sequence goes on from CAZKUN010000014.1 coordinate 42,653, forward strand.
ACGCGCCGGCCGCGCAACCAGCGACCGACGACGACCGAAGCCAGCAGATGTTCGACCACTTCGACGCCAACAAGGATGGCAAGGCGACAGCAGACGAGATCCCGGCGGTGATGTGGGACCGCATCAAGGTTGCTGACAAGGACGGCGACGACGCGCTGACCTTGGAGGAAGTCTCCGAGTGGCGCAAGTCCTCAGCTGGGATGGGTGGAGGTATGGGTGGCGGAATGGGCGGCATGCCGGCAGGCCATGGGGCGCCGACGGATTCGTAGCGCACCCCACCAAGCGAAGATGACAAGGAGGGTCGCGGCCGCCATGGTCTCGGCCCTCTTCAACGTATAGAAGTGGTTTCAAAGCCCCCGTAGGTCGAAGCTCTAGCTTCGACCGGTCCAGTTGTCGGGGTTTTGAAACCACTTCTAGTCGATCCCCAGGTGCTCGCGCCAAAGATCAAGCGCAGGCCTCTCGACACCGTCGCCGTCCACCAGACCACAGTCCTTCCAGGCCTTGAAGAACTCCGGGGACCTCTCGCGGATCTTCTCCCACAGGGCGTCGTAATCGCGCGTGGCGTACCAGATGATGAAGTCGCAATCGTGATCGTGGGCGAAGGTCAGGATCTTGGCAAGCACGTCCCGCTGGAGTTGCGCGTCAGTGGGGATGGTGACGCCATACGATTCGAGCACGAGCGTCTCCGCGGGCTGGCCCGTTTCCGTGAAGACGAACGGCTTGCCGGATTGTCCGAACTCGGCATCGAGCCACGCCAGCGCGCGGTCCATGTCACCTGCGAGATTCGCCATGAACGGGTAGAAGCTAACGCCAACGGCGTCCATGTACGGCAGCAGATCCTTGTAGGCTGCCAGCATGTCCTCGCGATCGGTCCACTCCGGGTTGAGCATGTTGTGAAGCGTGAAGCTCGCGAGGATCGGCAACTCGGGATGCTCGCGTTTGATTGCTTCATACACGCGCTGGTGGAGCGTTACGTAGGCATCCCACTTCGGCCGACCGTTGTGGAACAACTCGTTGATCTCAATGCCGATCGCCAGGTAGTCGGGCTCGAGCGCGTCAACGGCGCGCAGGCAGTACTTGGTGTACGCCGCCACCACCAGTGGATCATCGAAGGACCTTCCGGCGAGCGGCTCGGGGATGGGCAGGCCCTCCTCGGCCG
>CAZKUN010000014.1:43821-76947 GCA_964555935.1 uncultured Armatimonadia bacterium
CGCGCGGTATCCCGCGAGATCGTCGCGGCCCAGATTCAGCGGCGACACGGCGACGTAGACCTCGCCGCCGGGCGGGGTCGCTTTCTTCTGTCGATCCCAATCCTCGGTGATCTTCGGATGGAACGGATCGCCGGAATGGGCCTCCGCCCATGGCACGCCCTCGAAGTGGATCGCCACGATATCCGCGTTCTCGTGGATGAAGCTCTCGACCCAAGTGACGGCCGGCAGCGTGATGTCGTAGGGGAAGGGCGTGAAGCCCATTCGGAAGCTGCGCGTCTCGGGCAGTGGCGCGTCGGTGTCGGATGCGCCGGGGGCAGCCAGGACCGCGCAGATGATCAGCGTGGAGTGAAGCAATGGTCACCTCGCTCAAGGACGAGTGATGGCACACGCGATGTCGGTCTCGATCTCGGGCAGGCGGACCGTCAGCGGGCCCCCAATCGAATTGGCTTCGAGCGTGCTGACGGTCGATCCGTCGGCGGTGCTGATGAACTCGATCGTGTACGTCCCATCGGCAAGGCCTAAGACACTGATCTCGGTCGGCGGGACGGGCGTCAACTCGATACCGTCGGCGCGCGCCTGGTACGAACTCTTCGTGTTCTGCAGCCAGAGCAGCGCTTTGGCGCCGCTGCCAAGGGCGATTGCGCGAAGTGGAATCACGTCTCGGCTCGAGACGTAGCCAATCAGGCGGTAGCGCACCTCGGCGCGGTCCTTGCCGGCGTGTTCGCAGCGGATCTCGTGCCGGCCCGCGGGCACGTCGATGGCGAGGTCGCGATCGTACGCAACGAGCCAGTTGTCGTACTGCTCGATGTGCGTCGCGCTCTTGCCGAGGCCTTCGCCGGCCGCGAGGTTCTCCTCGAGCGCAAGCTCACCGTCAAGGTATACACGTGTCGGCCCGTCCCCGTTTCCCACGACGGCGGCCACGTGCAAGATGAACTGACCCGCCTGGCGGAAATCGACGGTGAATGTCGGCGGGTTGCGGAGGTCAGAGTGGGCGGCGGTTCCCCAGAGGTATCCGCCCAGTTGGTCCGCATTCGTGAGCGTCCCGTCGTGGTTGGCGGTGAACTCGCTCGCCCTGGCCTTGGCGAAACGCGGGTGGCCTGTGAAGCTGACATCCGAGAACACCTCGGGCTCGGGCGGCGTGACGTAGTGGAAGTCGGTGACGCCGATCGGGCTGAGTTGCCCCACGTCGCCCGCGAAGCGCTGCATGAATGTCGACAGCCCCGCGAACTGTCCGTACAGGTCGTTCCGGTCGATGTAGCTCTCGATGTACCAGTGCATCGCCGTGCCGGCGGCGCCGCTGAGCGCGGACGACCACAGCCCGTTGTGCAGGTGCAGTCCATCGGGGTCGAGCTTCAGTCCTCCCGACTCGATCGCCCGCCGGGGCAGGCCGAACTCGCCAACGATGAAGGGCTTCTGGTGGCGCTCAACCGCCTCCCGACAGAACTCGGCCATCCCATTGCCCATGTCGGTCAATTCGTAGTTGTGGACCTGAACGATGTCGAGATCCGGTAGCTTCCAGAGCGCGTCCGACGCATCCCAGCTATTGCCCATGGGACTCGTTGTGATGAGGTGATCCCATGGGTCGATCTCCCGCAGGTACGTGGACATCCGGTCGTGCCAGGCAATGGTCTCGTCCGCCAACTCGGGCCGGATGACGATCTCGTTGAAGAACTCCCACGCCATGAGATTCTGGCTGTAGCCCCATCGCGCAACGCAGTAGCGCAGTTTCGCCCGGACGAGCTTATCGCAATCCGCGTCCGTCCAGAACGCGCTGATGTCGTCCAGTGGTCCGCCATGCTCTTTCATGAACATGTTGTATATCTGTCGCCATGGTTCTTTCGGGTTGTTGATGTTGCCATTGGGGTTATACAGGCAGAGCTGGATGTAGCAATCGCGCTCGTGGGCGAGGTCGAAGACTTGGTCGATGATGCGCGCGGTCGGCTGGTGGAACTTGCCGACGCCCAGGTAGCCCGTGGCATCGTCAGGCGATCCCTCAATGCTGACCCACCAGGAATCCATGCGCAGGCGCAGGTAGTTGCCGCCGTTGTCGGCGAGTCGGTCGAGGTATCGGCTCAGCTTCTCCAGTCGGTCAGCAGGCACAGGCTGGCCGAGTCGCGTCCAGGTGAAGTGGTTGATGCCGATGGGGAAGTACGGCTCGCCCGAGTCGAAGGCGAGGCTCAGCGGTCGGTCCTTGCCGATGCGCACGAAGCCTCTACCGAGTCGGTCCGCCGCCTCAAACGTCCCCTCGGCCGATGCCGTCTCTCCGGTGCGATCTCTCGCTCTGACCACGTATCCGTGTGACCCAGTATGGGTGGGCGCGTAGCGGATCATCCACACGGGTGTATCGGCTGCGGGCTGATTGAGGAAGCCTGGGACATCGATGCTGGTGCCGTCGGGTTGCTTGAACCGACCAGAGACCTCGATGTCGTCCGGGTCAAACGGGTTGTCCCACGTGCCGGACATGTCGATGGTCAGCTCAAGCTTCTCATGCACGGGCGCGCGCTTCGCGGACGCGGTCACCGATCGGATCGCCAGGGGTTTGCGCTCGACGATGCGGAGGTCGGCAAGGCGCTTCTCGCGGCGGGCCCGCTCATCGGCTTCGATCTTGGCGACGGCATCGGTGAGGCGGGCGGGCGTCGATGGCTTGACCGTCATCGTGAAGGCGAGCCGCACGGTGAATCCGGCGGGATCGACAGGCCTCTCAACGCGCAGCCGGTAAGACCCGTGCTCCGTGTTGGTCCAGTCCATGAAGAGCCAATCCGCGTGCTCGGCCTCAAGGGCGAAGTGAACCTCGGCGGCCTCGGTGAGGAACGTGCACTCGGTCAAGGCGTCGAGGCGCGTGCCTGTCCCTTGGGCTGGTCGCAGGATCTGGGTGCCTGTCTGACCATCCGCGACAGTCGTCAGCAGGGCTCCCTCCACGGCCTCCGCGGGGATGTCCACGAAGTAGTAGTTCTGGTTGGCATCGACGTTGGCTTCCACAGTGTAGCGAGTCGCCACGCGCAGGCTGCCTTCCGCTACCTCGACGCTCTTGTCGACCGTGATAGTGTCATCGACGCGCTGCGTGAACTCGCGCGTTCCGTCGCCCAATGTGACAGTATCGGTGCCCGCGCCGGTCGAGTAGACGACGCGCCAGCCCTCGCGGTTGTCGACGAGTTGGAGCATCTCCGCGCGGATGAAGGGAGTGCCCGCGACGGATGCGGTCACCATGCCGCTGGTGTCTGACATCCGGACTTCGACGAGTTGGGCGGCGCAGGTCGACGCCCACGCGGCGCAGACGGCGATGACTGCTAACCGTTTCATGTCATCCCCTTCGGGTCGCGACGTTTGCAGTCCTCCCAGGCCTCGGTGGGTGCGGGGATGCACTCCGTGGGGAGACGCGAGCCTTGGGGCCGACCGTCGTCACGATCGGGCGGTGGCAGGTCGTGGTGTCTCGATCTGATGGGTCAGGATGGTATACGCACGGCAGACACAGCTCCTCAGTCCCCGAACGCGTACGTCACCCGGACGAGCATGTCGTCGTCGTTGACGGCGAGGTAGCGGACGGTGGTGTCGGAGATGGATAGGGTGCCTGGATAGATGCGACCGAACTCGGGCCCCTCTTCGTCGTCCACGACCACAACCATCTTCTCGGCCTTTTCAGCACAGTAGGCCACTCGCCGACCGTCGGGGCTGAATATGAACGGCTTGGAGAAATCCCCGACGATCAGGCGATTCACGATGCGGGCATACTCCGGTCCCTCCTCGCCGTCGACGACCGCGACCCACTTCTCGCCCTTCTGGGCAGCGTACCGCACTCGCTGCCCGTCGGGGCTGAATGTGGGGCCACTCACAAAGTCGTACTTGGGTCCCTCATCGCCATCGATCACCGCTACCCACTTATAGCCCGTCTGGGCAGCATACGCGACTCGCCGCCAGTCGGAGCTGAAGACGGGGCCATCCACGCGGTCGTATTCCGGCCCCTCCTCGCCGTCCACGACCACAGTCACCTTCTCGCCCTTCCAGGCCGTGTATGCCACCCGCTGCCCGTCGGGACTGAAGGTAGGGTCACCCACTCCGTCGTACTCCGGCCCCTCCTCGCCGTCCACGACCACCACCATCTTCTCGCCCTTCTTGGCAGGATACGCCACTCGCTGCCCGTCGGGACTGAAGGTGAGTGAGCTGACCCAATCGTATTCCGGCCCCACCTCGTCGTCCACGACCGCGACAGACTTATGCCCCTTCCGGGCTTCGTACGCCACCCGCTGCCCGTCGGGACTGAAGGTAGGCTCACGCACTCGGTCGTACTCCTGTCCTTCCTCGCCGTCCACGACCAGAGCCATCCTCTCGCCCCTCTTAGCAATGTAAGCCACTCGCTGGCCATCGCGGCTGAAGAAGGGGAATCGCCCTCGCTCTCCGATGTCGTCGTACTCCGGTCCCTCCTCGCCGTCGACGACCACGCACCACTTCTCGCCCTTCTGAGCAGCGTACCCCACTCGCTGGCCATCGGGGCTGAAGAAGGGGAATCGCTCTCCGATGTCGTCGTACTTCGGCCCCTCGTCGCCGTCCACGACCATGCACCACTTCTCGCCCTTCTTGGCAGCGTACCCCACTCGCTGGCCATCGGGGCTGAGCATAAAGAACGGCCAGATGTAGTCGTACTTGGGCCCTGCCTCGCCATCGATCATCACGCACGCCTTGCGGCCCACCTGAGTGACGTATGCCAAGTGCCCGCCATCGGCAGGGCTGGTCGCCTTATATCCCTCGGCCTCATACATCGGTCCGAGCACTTCCTCCTCGGTTTCGTCAGCAGCCGCGACACCAATGCCCAGCACGAAGACGATAGCGGTCAGCGTGCAGGCGACTATGGCAGTTGGGGTTCTTATGCTCGCACCCTCCTTGGAGATCGGGGCCCGATCTCGACACCGCGTCACATCACCACCGCCGCTTACCTTCGCCATCATCGGCCTGGGGCCTGCGATCTCCCCGACGCGACGTTTGCAGTCCTCCCAGGCCTCGCTGGGTGCGGGGATTCACGTGGCGAGGAAACCGTCGCCTATCTGCGTCCGCATGAGTGACTGGGGGATCATCCATGCACGCGGAGACGCTGACCGTTCCGGCGCGAGTTGGGCTGACCGTGGTAAGCGGCGCAATGCTGGCTCTGGGCTTTGAGCCAGTGGGCGTCGCGCCACTGGTCTGGGTGGCGTTAGTCCCATTCCTGATCGCTCTCTGGGGCGCGAAACCGACAGTGGCGCGGGCGCTGGGTTTCGTGCTCGGATGCGTCTTCTACGGGGCGACGCTGCGTTGGCTATTCAACATCTTCGGCGGCGCGTCCGTGGCGCTGATAGCGATTCTCGGGGCGACGCTTTGGGCGTTCGGGGCGATACACGCGCTGGCGGAGAGGCGCTTCGGCCCGACCCGCGCGATGCTCCTACTGCCCGTGTTGTGGGTTGGGGTCGACCTTTTTCGGTCGGAGCTGTGGTTCTTCAAGTTCTCGTGGATGCAGCTCGGGTTCTCACAGGTCCGCGCGCCGGCCGTGCTGCAATCGGTCAGTCTGCTTGGCGTGTACGGGCTGACGCTTGTCATCGTGTTGGTGAACTGCCTGATCGCCGTGCTGATCGTCAAGCGTGGGTGGAAGTGCGGAACACTGGCGGCGGGAGGGGTTCTGGCAACGATGGGCCTGCTCGCGAGTGTTGGCGTTCCTCCGGCATCGCCGGAAGCGCGCGATGTGAGGGTCGGAGCGATCCAAACGGAGGCCAGCGACCTCGACACAGACCTGGAGCTGACCGCGGCGTGCGCGGAGGCCGGGCCGAGACTGATCGTCTGGCCCGAGTACGCGCTCATGGATTACCCGCTCGACGATGAGGCGGTGCTTGGGAGGATCGCCGGCGCGGCTCGCGATGCGGATGCGTATCTGGTGGTCGGATGCAAGGAACGCATTCCTGGAGAGACGGACGAGAAACGTTACTGGAATGCGGCGCTGCTGATTGGTCCGAACGGTGACGCGCTGGGCAGCTACCACAAGAACCACCCGGTGCAGTTTTTCAGCGACGGCGCTATGGGCGGGGAGTATCCGACTTTCGATACGGACTTCGGGCGGCTGGGTACCGCGATTTGCTACGACATGGACTTCGCGCCTGTCTTTCGGAGGCTGGTGAACAACGGCGCGGAGGTCCTGGCGGTGCCGACGTATGACGCGATCTGGTGGGGCGAGCTGCAGCACGACCAGCACTCGGCGATGGCGCGGGCGCGAGCGGTCGAGGTTGGACGATGGGTGGTGAGGGCGACGAGTTCGGGGACATCGCAGATCATCGACACGCGCGGCAACGTGCAGGAATCGCTAGGATGGCGCGAGACCGGATCGATCAGCGGGGGCGCAGACCTGAGGACGGATAGAACGTGGTATTGCCGGGGAACATGGGTGCTTCCATACGCGTGTCTGGCGGCTCTGGTGCTTTTCGTTTGGGCCGAGAGCGCCAGGATGTGGGCGGCGTGGCGACGAAGGAAGACGGGAGGGTGATGTGACGGGCGGCGCGAGCTTCAGACGTTGCTTGGCAGCAGCATTGTAGAGCCCTCAGGCGCGCCCTTCGCGCTCGAGCCGCTGACCGCGCTCGCGCCGGCAGCGCGCGGCTGTAACTTGCGGGCGAGGGTCCCGATGCCGAATATACCAGGCCACCCGAGGTATAACCGAGAGCAGCTTGAGCCCGGCGGGCATTCAGCCGGCCGGATTGTCATGTTGGTGTTGGCCGTAGTCACCGTCGGCGCGCTCTTACTGGGTTCGTCAGGCGTCGCGCTCCTATTCGTTCTCGGTGTGGTGTGCTTAGTTGTGGTCCCGGTCGTGCTTGCGTGGCATGTGGCCTTGGTCTGTCGCGAAGACGCTGAGATCGCCCGCGCGCGGAAGGCCCAGGAGGCCGCCGAGGCGAGTTCACGGCAGAAGAAACAGCCGCCCCTCGCCTGAGTCGAGGGAGATCTGCAAGCCCTCCATCGCCGGGCTGTCGTCGATGACGGGCGTCTCTTCGCCGGTCTTCTGACTGACCTCGATGACCTGCTCAGCCGGGATGTCGAACTCCACCGTCGGCCATGACGTGTAGTGGGGACTGTAGTTGTTGAGCAGCACGGCGCGGCGGCCGTCGGCATGGGTGAACGTGCCGATCAGGTAGTCGGAGTGCTCGTAGGTGATGTTCTCGATCGGCGAGCCCGCAAGCGCCTCGGCCACGTCCCCATCGGGCTCAAGCCGGTAGATCTCCGTGCTGGTTAGTTGCATGAGCGTTGGTCCGAGGGCCTTCAGACACGCGTTGATGCGAGTGGCCTGATCGTAGTGGCGCGTCTTGCGTCCATCGAGGGTGATGACCGCGCCATCTCTGACGAACGAGGCCCCGCGAGGGGTCCAGTAGCAGAAGTACAGGACGCCCTTGGCGCCATAGGCCAGCGAGGTGTAGATCTGCCACCGGAGATCCGCCTCGGTGGGGTCATTGTGCGAGCCGAAGGGGATGGTGTTGAAGAAGTTCCAGAACGGAATGTCCCTCTGCAGCGAGTGCTTGCGCATCACTTCAAGATTGGTGCAGTAACTTGACCTGCTGTCGCCGCTGGGCTTCAGCGCCGGGTAGTGATCCATCGACAGGACGTCCACATCGATTGCTTCGAGAAATTGCGACACGTGCTCGTCGTAGGTCTCCGTGCCGAGCTGCTGCTGGTTGGCATAGTTGGGGTAGAGATTGATATAGCCCAGGCGGCCAGGACGCGCCTCGCGCAGGGCATCCACCCGCTCGCGGAGTTCCGCGAACTCTTTCACGGTCGGCTCGTCATCCAGCACGTACCCCCAGCACGACGGGCCATCGGGCAACTCCTCGGGCGGAAGCCCTCCCGTCCAGAGCAGCGCGTCGAGGCCGTATCGCTCGCACAGATCCAGGCACTCGCGCATCTTCTCAGGCGAGCGGGATGCCATCGCGCCGAGGACCAGCGTGAAGTTGGCCTGTGCGATGTCGCGGTAGTTCGCATCCATGTTGTCATCGGCCGGGGGATCGACCCAGAATCCGATGGCAAAGCGATCCTGCTCGAAGCGTTGCGCCGATGCGGGCGACATCGCAGACCCTCCGATGAGAATGGTTGTCAGCAGCGCGCTGGCTCTCGCCATTTCCAGACCTCACCTCTCACTATAGACGGTCTCAGACCCCGTAGGTCGAAGCTCTAGCTTCGACCAAGGCCCTTCTACGGCAGCAGGAACAGCCGGCCCTCACCCGAGTCGAGAGAGATCTGCAACCCCTCCATCGCCGGGCTGTCGTCGATGACGGGAGCTTCCTCGCCGGTGGTCTGGCTGACCTCAACCACTTGCTCCGCCGGCACGTCGAACTCCACGGTTGGCCAGGACGTGTAGTGCGTGTCATAGTTGAGGAGCAGCACGGCGCGGCGGCCATCGGCATGGGTGAACGTGCCGATGAGATAGTCGGTATGGTCGTAGGCGAGGCTCTTGATCGGCGAGCCGGCGAGCGCCTCGGCCACGTCGGCTTTGGGCTCCAGCCGATGGACTCCCGTGCTGGTCAACTGCATGATCGTGGGACCGAGGGCCTTGATGCAGGCGTTGATGCGGGTTGCCTGATCGTAGTGGCGCGTCTTGCGCCCCTCGGTGGTGATGATGGCCCCGCCCTTGGGGAACTCGCCGCCGCCTGGGGTCCAGTAGCAGAAATACAGCACGCCCTTCGACCCGTACGCAATCGCCGTGTAGATCTGCCAGCGCAGGTCGGCCTCAGTGGGATCAAAGTGCGGTCCATACGGCATCACGTTGAAGAAGTTCCAGTGCGGAATGCCCGCCTGCAGCGAGTGCTTGCGCATCACCTCGAGGTTCGCGCAGTAAGCCGCTCGGCCGTCGTGGCCCGGCTTCATGATCGGGTAGTGGTCCATGCAGAGGACCTCGGGTCGCAGCACCTCGACGAACTTGCGGACATGCTCATCGTAAGAATCGGCGCCGAGTTGCTTGGCGTTGGCGTAGTTCGGCAGCAGGTTGATGTACGCGATCTTCCCCGGCCGGGCGGCGCGGAGCGCGTTGGCCCTCTCGGCCAGCGGCGCGAAGTCCGCGACGGCCGGCTCATCGCGGATCATATAGCCCCAGCAGGCGGGACCGTCGGCGACCTCCTCGGGCTCCAGCCCGCCCGTCCAAACGAGGGCTTTGAGGCCGTATCGCTCGCACAGTTCAAGCTGGCGCTCCACGTGGACGGGCGTCCGCGCGCCGAAGCTCCCCAGCACCAGCGTGAAGTTGGCGTTGGCGATGTCGAGGTAGTGCTGCTCCACGTTCTCGTCCGCCGGCGGATCGACCCAGAATCCGATGGCGAAGCGATCCTGTCGGAACTCCTGAGCGGATGCGGTGGGCATGAGGAGGCCTCCGATGATGACGGCGATGGCGGGTCCGATTGTCCTACTCATAACTCAACCTCACTTCATCGATGTATAGGACGCAGTCGGTGGTTGCCGTTCCGGTGAACGCGAACCAGTCGAATTGCTTGAACGATTCGGATGCGAGCGGCAGGCTCTCGTGCAGGATCGGCTGGGCGTCGGCCGGCGAGATCTTAGCGCTGTAGGTGTCCGGGCGGCCCGCGCCGATGGTGAACTTCAGCTCGATTTCGGTCCACGCGGCCGGCGCGAGGCTGGCGATCTCCTCATCACCGGCCATGAGGCGGCCATCGGCCATGACTCTCAGAACCGGGCCCGTGCAGAACGGCTTCTTGTTTGTGTAGTCGCGTCCCTCGATGGTGTGGCTTGCGCCGGGCTCGGGGCGGATCGCAAAGCTGACAGTCACGTCCCCCTCCACATATCCCGGCCCGTAGATGATCATGGGGTAGAACGGTTTGGCAGCCTGCGGGCTGTCGGTGAGTTTCATGCAATGCGTGCCCCGGAATGCCGTCTCGTCCGTGATCTCAAGAAGAGCGTGTTCGTTGGCGCCGTGGAGCTGCCGCTTCTGCGGACCATTGCCCTTGGTGTCCGGCTCGAAGTCATCGACGATCGGCTTTGGCGGGGGTGGGGGAGGCAGCTCCATGCTCAGGATCGGCGTCGGCCTGACCTCGGGGAAGTCCACATCGAGGTGACGGTACGGTTCCGCCAAGCCGGCCCGCGCGACGATCTCCGCGGGTGGTTCGACGTCGAAGTGGTTGTCGATCCACTCATGCCACTCGGCCTGGTTCTGGTTGTGGCGGATGGTCGCGCCGGCGGTGTCGTGGATGGCGTTGCCCTCAACGCGGAATCCCTTGCTTCCCTGATCCATGAAGATCCCGTTGTTTGGGGCGCTGCCCGTGAACTTGCTGCGGTGCACATCGTGGATGTGGTTGCCGCGGATGATTGTGTCAGGGATGAAGCCCAGGCTGTAGATGCCGCCGCCATCGGCAAGCAGCATCATCGCATCATGGATGTGGTTGCGCTCCACCACGTTGGCGCGGCAGGCGGTGGGGTTGTCGTTCCAACTCCAGCCGATCGATACGTTCGAGTAGAGGAAGCGACGCACGACGTTGTGGCTTATGACAGTGCCGTCCGTGATGCCGGCCCAGATTCCGTGCCCGGAGAAGTGGACCAGTCCGCCGTCGGAGATGACGTTGTTGGCGATCAGATTGTCCTTCGGCACGCCAGCGCCGCCGCCGACCTTCACGCCGCCCGCCCCCAGGTCATACATCATGTTGCCGATGACCTCACTGTTGCTGGAGCCGTTGCTCAGCTCAAGCGCATACGCGCCGAGGTTGGCGAAGGTGCAGTCCTCGACGCGGCAGTTTTGGACGTTGGATCCCTGCCACGCGGCGGGGAGGTCGACCATGCCCTGGCCCGAGCTGTAGCCCTCGGGTGGAAGCTCCCAGTGCGTGTGCTTGAACGCGATGCCCCGGAATGTGATATGCTCCACCGGAAGTCCCGCCTCGGCGTCGCCGACGAGTCGCACGAGCTGGCCGACCTTCGGCGCGACGATGGTAACCTCGGACATGTCCTCGCCGGGGAGCGGCGCGTAGCTGAGCGTGCCCGTCTCGCGGTCGAGGTACCACTCGCCAGGCTTGCCGAGGGCTTCTTTCGCGTTCTCGACGTAGTAGGGGTTGGCGCCGTTCTTCCACCAGTGCCCGATGCGATAGACCGGGAATCCAGTGAAGCGGACAATCTCGTTCTCCTCGTCGATCTCCCGAATGCGAAGGCGCGACGAACTCCAGTCATGTAGGGCGACCACCTCGACATCATCGAGATTCTCCCATGGCGCGATGTCGCCTGGCCGGTAACGGAAGTCATCCTGGCTGCGGCGATGAGCCATGCCATCACGCGCCGGGGAATTCGTGAGTCCGGCGATGATGAACGCGCCGAGGCTTGGTCGGTAGCGCCGGGTGAAGTGCTCATCGCCCGGGGCCTTGACGAAGAGCTGGCGGAAGTACCAGTCGTCTGGAATCGTTCTCACGTAGATGCCGTCAGGGCCCTGCTCCCAGCCCCCGATGACGCGACCGCCGCTAATGACCGGCGTCTCGCCCTCGTATGCCTCGAATGTCAGGGGCGCGTCGACTGTCCCCGAGTCCAGCGGCGTGAGTTCCAGCGGCTCGTCGAGTTCGTAGACGCCCCCTCGGAGCACGATGGTCACGGGCTCGTCCCGGCCCAACTCGCGCGCCGCATCCCGCGCGGCTCTGAGCGTGGCAAACGGCGCCTCGAGGGTGCCCGCCGCGTCGTCATCGCCGCCGGGAGCCACGTAGATGCTGATGTCCGCGATCGCGCTCACGGCAATGCCTCCCAAGGCGAGAATCGCGAGCAGCTTGCCGGTGACCATAGCCTATGTCTCCTGGGACGGGATCTCGTGATCCGCCAGTCGCTCGCCGATGCGGCGGACGCGGTCGAGGGACGCCTCCGGCGGCGTCGTGTCGGCGATGCTGAAGATGATGCCCCGGCCGTCGCCAATGGCATCAACCGCGTCGCTAATGTGCTGCTCGAACTGCTCCTCGGTGAACGAGCCCTCAAGCACGGCGGTCGAGCAGATGCCGCCCCAGATCGCGATTTTCTCGCCGAAGGCCTCGCGGTAATCGCTGAGGGTCAGCCGCGTCATGGGCTTGGGGCATACCGAGTCGGCGACGTCGACGCCGCTACGTACGAACAACTCGGCGAGCCCGTCGTTCTCGCCATCTGTGTGGGTGAAGAGTAGCTTGCCGGCCTCGTGGAAGCGGTCCGCCCAGCGCGACAGCTCCGGCAGGATGTATGGCTCGAAGACGGCCGGCGGCGTGAGCATGACGTCGTAGTTCGCGCCGAGCATCGCCGCCTCGCACGAACTCCTCAGGCTGGCCTCGAGGACGGCGTCGAAGTAGCACTGCATGCGCCTGGCTGTGTTCTCGATCAGTTCCGGCGAGTCATGGAGGTCGTAGAAGAAGCGGTCATACGGAACGAGCTCTTTCATCAGATGATGCACCGGAGAGGCGGCGACGTTCGTGAACCCAACGAGCAGACCCCGCTCGCCAATCTCGTTTTGGTGGGCGGCGAAGCGTGATTCATCAGCCTCGACCTCGATGTCCTCAAAGAGCGCCGCGACGATCTCGTAGTCGTCGACAGTCTTCACCACGCGCTCGGTGACGGCCATGATCGTGATGCCGTCCGAGCGCATGCGGTCGTTGTAGCGCAACGCGCCGGAGATCTCGCCAACGGGAGTGCGGTACGTCACGCGGACGTCATCGCCCGCACGCTCGACGATCCGCTCCACGCGCCTGAACCGCAGCCGGAACGGCTGGTTCTTCACGTGCTCGATTCCGAGCAGACGATCGCACGCGTCGTCAGGCTCCTCCGTGTCGAGGAAGTCGGGCACTACGGCGTGAAAGCCGACGCCAAGATCATCGCAGATGTCAAAGAGCAACGCGCCGTCCCAGTCGCCCGGCAGCGTGCCCCGATAGGCGTGCGCGTTATACCAGAGGTCCAGCCTCGGCACCCACGGCACGCGGTCTACGGGCTCGTGCCGGAGCGCCGCGAGGATGCGGTCTCGATGTGTCATAGTCGCCCACCTCCGACGGACGCGGTGATCTTCAAGCGCGAGGGCGCATGGACCTGCTCAAGGGGCCATGCGCCCAAACCGCGAATGACCCCGGAGACGCACTCGAACCGGAGGCCTCAACCATGATTCGCTTGATCGCGGGCACCCTCGCGCTGGTCTCGTCGCCTGCATTCGCCGCGCCGTCCACCTTCGAGCAGGTCGTCGATGGCGTGTATTGCGTCCGTGACGATGCGGGGCAGTGGTCGGGCGATATGAGCAAGGCCATCGCTCATCAGAACAGCGAGAACTACCTGACGAAGAAAGTGCTCGACCTCTCGGAGGTCACCGATGAGATCTGGGCGCGAGCGACGCAAGTGCGCGTCTCCGCGTATCTGTTGGTGAGCGACTACTCGTGGAATGTGGGGGATGGGGAGCGGAATGGGTTGGACGAGAGCTTCGTAATGATCGTCAATGGCACGGAACACGAGTACCCGACCAGTTGCGGCGCGCCCGCGTGGCCCATCTCCGGGACGCCAATCTGGGGCTGGTATGACTTCATCATCCCTCAGTCGGAGCTGACGCGCGGCGAGAATGAGATCATCTTCCACAAGACGGAGAGCGAGAAGAACGACGACTATCTCTACATCTGCATCGACACCACCGTTGAGCCGGCCAACAGCTACGTGGACCTGGGGAATGGCGAGTGGACGCAGGAGAAGCTGACCGTCCCTGGCGGCAACGGCGAGTACATGGTGAGGGTGTATCTCATCACCGAGAAGCTGGGGTTCCAAACGGTCTGGGACCCAAGCGCGGCGATGGATGACGCGGCGGGGCTCGTGCTCTACGCGGGGTCGCAATATGGCCAGGAGGTTACCGAGGGGCTGGCGCTCGAGACCGGGCAGACGGCGCGCCTGGAGTGGCGAGGCGATCGGATCGACCAGATGACGGAGCTGACGGCGTTGGCCGAGGCGACGGGCGAGATCGAGTGCGCGTGGCTCGATTCGGATGGCGCGGAGGGTGACTATGTGCGCGGGCCGGCCAGCTACTTCGCCGACCTGCCGGCGAGTCGCGCGCTGATGCCGACGGGATTCGTGGTTCGCCCAGCCGACGCGCCTGTGACGCTGAAGAAGCTGACGCTGACGGGCGCGCTGAGCCACAGGCCTGCCGATGAGCTGGTTGACATGGCGCCCGTGATTCACGATCCACCGGCGGGCCCCGCGGACCGCCGGCCGGAGTGCGTGATTGGGACCGACGAGATCACCCTCGCGAATCGGGAGATCGAGTGCCGGTTCGATACCTCGGGCGGCCGCCTGCGCCTGACCTCGCTCCACCACGAGCGCGCCGACAGCGAGATGGTGCGCCACCCCGGCGACGTGGCGCTGTTCCTGGTCGAGGTTGACGGCGAGCGATATGCGGGATCTAGGGACTTCAGGTTGGCCGACGCGCAGCCCGCCGAGAATGGCTTCGAGGCGACGCTGGTGCGTGATGAGATTGGCATGGAAGCGGAGTTGCGGGCATGGGTGGACGGGGACTCGCTGAGGATGGCATTTGGGTTGACCAATGTCGGCGACCAGCCGGTGGAATTCAAGCTCGCGTTCCCGCACATGGCGGGGCTGGCCATCTCGGAGACGCCGGCGGATGACTACTACTTCTACCCGTGGGGGGGAGGGATCATCAGCGACCGCCCCGCGAGCATCCGGCGGGGGTATGGCGACCACGAGGCGCTGTATCAGATGATGGATATCTTCAGCCCAGAACGTGGGGCCGGCCTGATGCTGCGCGTGGACGATGAGGAGGGCTGGCACAAGATACTGGCGCTGCGCAAGCACGTTCCGGGCAAGGCGGCGTTTGGCGGCGAGAAGATGGCCGGACACATCGCCGCCGAGATGAAGTGGAGCGACACGCTACCCGAGGTCGAGGGGACAGGACTCGCCGTCGAGTACCTGCGCCGAACGCGTGGCCCTGGGAAGTCGTTCAGCGTCCCCGACGCGGTGATCACTCCTCACGCAGGCGGGTGGAAGGCGGCGATGGGCGCCTACGCGCGGTGGGCGCACGATGCGTGGCAGTTCCGCAAGCACCCGTCGGCGTTGGGACCGATCACGACGATGATCGCCGCGGGGTGGGCCCAGAGCGTGTTGTTCAAGGATGGGGCGTATCGGACGGATATCATCAAGCCGATGACCGACTGCATCGAGTTGATGAGCTGGTGGGACTGGTCGCCGCTCGGGCCGTGGGGCACGCCTATAGATGAGTATCGGGAGAAGTTCGGCGAGGCGAAGTGGAAGCAGTGGAAGCCGTATTTCGTAGAGGACCCGGTGACGGGTGAGATGATGTGGAACAACCAGCCGGGCGGCTACGATGGCTACAACGAGCGCTTCGGCGGCCTGGAATCGTTCCGCGAGGCTATCGAGATGTACCAGGGGATGGGGTTGCTGACGACGCTGTATACGGACCCGTTCCGAATGGATGAAGGCTGCGAGGTCGGCCGGGCGCACGGTAAGGAGTGGGGCGTTGTCACAGCGGAGGGGGAGCACTCGAAGGGCTACGACGTCTACAACCCGTGTCACGACAATCCGGATGTTCGCGAGTGGGTGGCCGATGCCATGGAGCGCGTGATGCGCGAGACGGGGGCGGACGGGATCCGACTCGACGAGTACGGCCACCGGGGGTTCGTGTGCTACAGCGACGAGCACGCGCACTCGTATGCGGAGCCGGGCGCCACCCAGTGGCAGAAGGCGACGACGGAGGCGACGCGGATGGTGCGCGAGCGGATGGACATGGTGAATCCCGAATCGGTGCTGACGACCGAGCATCCCGGCTATGATTACATGATGGCGGCCATCGACGGGTGCATTACGTACGACCTGACGGTGCAGTCCACGGAACTCCGGCCCGTCGAGGTGAACACCCAACGGTTCTATTTCCCCGAGTGCAAGGCGTACGAACTCGACCATCGCGGCGCCGATCCGACGATGCGGAAGCGTTTCTGGAACGCCGTCGCGAGCTTCGGCGCCCGCTACCCGAAGCCGATGTACAACGTGTTGCGCGAGAATCGGGATGTCTTTGAGACGGGGCAGGCCACGCCGCTGCTTCGCACGTTGGTTGAGCGTGTCTATGCCAACCGGTTCGAGGGGCGCGGCAAGACGTTCACCATGCTACGGAACGCAACGGGGCACACGGTGGATGGCGCGTTGCTGCAACTGGATCTCGCGCCCGGATCGCACGCCGTGGACGTGCTTGCCTGTCGTGAAGTTGCCGGCTCCGAAGCCAATCTGTACTTGGCGCCTGACGACGTGGCGTGCATCGCGCGCCTGCCGAAACGACTGACCGCACGCCTAGATGGAGATGCCTTGGCAGCGCGGGTGAAGGGCCGTCGGGCTGGATGCAGCGTGACGCTCGTTAGCATGGATGGGGAGACGCTTGTCGAGGAAGCGCTGGGCGGCTCCACCGTGACCTTCGATCTGTCGACCATCCATGGCGAGCCGGCGTTGGTCAAGCTGATGCGTGGCGGGCAACTCATCGATATGGTCGAGGTGCCGAGGGACTAGAAGCGCCTTCAAGACTCCCCGTAGGTCGAAGCTCTAGCTTCGACCCGTCCTAGGCCATCTCCGCCATCAGTTCCTGCCCCAATCGGTGGCCCGTGGGCGTCTTGAAGACTGTCTCCGCCAGCTCGCAAAGCTTGTCGTGAGCGAGGTGGCCGAAGTCATCCGGCAGGTTTACCAGCCAGTCCGCGTCCCAGATGACGCGGAACTCCGGCGTGTCGATGTCGCGCGCGCTGTGGTGGTTGGCGATGATCCGGCAGACGTGGTCGACAGTGTCCTCGCCCATGCCAAGCCCCTCCATGATCGGCCGCGCGATGGGCGGGCCTTCGATCTCCTGATACCCTCCGGCTGACGAGCCGTGTTTCCGCTCCGCCTCCTGGATCCCAATGTCGTGCAGGACCGCCGCGGCAAACACCACGCGAACATCGGCTTGCTCGTGGGCGAGAATCTCCTGCGCGCGGTCCAGGACCTTCAGCGCGTGGGCAATTCGCCGACTGTCGTCGCCGAACCGCGCCTCCATGGCGTCTACGAGGTCTGCCAGGAGCGTCGCATCGGCGGCGTCGACGGCGTCGGCGATCTCAGGCCTGAGCAAGTCGGGCATGGCGGACGCCCTCCGGTTAACTGGATGGGAAGTATGTCGACGCTGGAATGGTCTCGCCGGTCTTCATCCTCGGCCCAGGAAGCTGGACCGGATTGCAGCCGCACATGAACGTGCGAGCGTTCTGCCCGATCTCGTCGGCTAGCTCTTCCCACATCTCGCGAGTCTCGGTCGAGAGGAAGATCGGCACGTCCGCATCGTGCTTGCGGACCTCGCTGGTGAGGAAGCGGTAGATTTCGGCGCGGCTGTCGTGGGGGAACGGCGAATGTGTCTCGCCGTCCATGTCGGCGATCGATTCCTCCGCGGCTCGGATGAAGTCGGGGTCGATGAGGCCGGGGAATCTGGCGTTGACCGTCTCGAGCGTCATCCAGATCATCACGCAGAAGCCAATGGTCTCCGGTCGCACGGATGCGAAGACCGATTCGATCAGCGCCGCGTAATCCTCGCGCCAGCCGATGATCGGGATCGTCGGCTTGAGTTTGATGCGGATCGGTATGCCCATTTCCGAGCACTTCCGCATGGCCTCGATCCTCGCCGCGGCCGATGGCGAGCCGGGCTCGATTTGGCTCGCGATGCCTTCGGATGCGAGACTCCAGACGCCGATCAGACGGTCGCGTTTCGGCTCATCGGCGATCCAGTCTACGTTGTCGGAGTTGCTGTGGAAGTAGCCGTAGCGGTCGTGCTTGGCAAGCGTGGCGAGGTATGAGCGAAACACGCCGTATTCGGGCTCAAGTGAGATCGCGTCGGCACCCCAGCCCATCATCCGGAAGCAGCGTTGATCCGGCGTCTCGAGGATCGTCGGCTCGACCACTTGCTCCATGAACTCATCGATGTTCATGCCGAGGGCGACGTGTTTCCCAAACTTGCCGTCGCCGCAGTAGAAGCACCCATGAGAGCACCCCGCCGCGACGCCGAAGTCCCGGGTCGGCCAGCAGACCATGTTGCGTTCGGTATCGCTCTCATAGGAGTGGTAGCCACGGGTGGGGTCGATATGCCCGAGCACGTTTCCGAGGATGCCGCGCGGGACATCCTCCGGGGCGTTGCTGATGACCGGATCATCTGCTGCGTCCGCGCCGAGCGTCAGTCGCGTGAGGACGATCGGCCGTTGGTGCTCGATCGGCAGGTCGGCCGCCGCGTCACCAGGCGGCCAAGCTTGGATCTCGCGCGCCACATCGCAGGCGTCGGTTTCTCCGTAGGTGCGGAGATCCTCGCGGCTCTTGCCGAGGGCCCCCAGGATCCGGTCGACGCGCGCCATGGCGTCGGCGTTGTCGGCGAGGGCACTGTGGAAGTAGATGCTGGTTGGCTTGAGAGCGTACATGCGAAGGCTCCTTGTGCGGGTGGGCTTAACGGGCTCTGCGTGTTCGGCTGAAATCTCCCACGGCAATCACCCAATCGGATTCGTGGGGCGCGGTCCAAGTCTGTTTCGCGGCTGGAAGATCGCCCAGGGCGATCTCTCCGCAATCGGCTGTGGTATCGATGGCGACGGCGGGAAGGGGCCCCGCCGACTCCGATAGGTCGATGTCGATCGACTGTGTCTGCTCGCCATAGAAAACGTAGTGCTCGCGATCTGGAGATGCGAGACAATACGCGCTCGTCAGGTCGTCGCGCGGCTCCATGTCCAGGAGGAAGCGACCGCGCCAGAACTCGCGGTGCGTGCGGAATGCCTGTTTGAGCGATTCGGGGTGGTATCCGCATGGGCCCTCCGGACGGAATGGCCCGTAATCGTTGAAGCGGGTGGAGTAGTGGCCGAAGAAGCCACCCATGCCGCCGGCCATCGCTTCCCACCAGACTAGCCGCCGCGAGCCGCTCTCATTTAGTCGCTCGGGATCGGGCACGGAGCCTGGCCAGCACCGCCACCGGTTGTAGGTATGCCGCTCCTCGTAGATGGAAGGCTTGTATGGTCGCGTCTGTAGGTGCTGCCTGACCTCGTCGTAGTCGGCGGGGCCTTTGTCCGTGGTCTCGAGTTCGTAGGGGTTGCCGCCGAACCCGGCGTACGAGAGGGCCCCGAAGCTGTCGTCATCCCATCCCCGAGACATCAGCAGATGTGGCCAGCCCATGCGTTGGTTCAGTTGCTCGGCCCACCAGGCTCCGTCGGCTTCGGCGCTGGGCATCTCAATGGTGTCGAAGCCGAAGTTCATGGTCCAGCCCGGCAGGGGACCCAGCCGCGCGGCTATGTAGCGGATGAGTCGTTGGTGCCTCGGCCCTCGAAACCCGTCGCCGAGATGGTTGGGCGTCTGCTTGCGGCCGTTGTCACCCCACGCCCAGATGTGCGTTCGCCCTCCGCGTTGGTGCGCGTGTCTGATGGCAAGCTCAAGGGCGTCGAAGAGGGCTGGATCGGGTTCGTCCAAGTCCGGGTCGGCGCCGCCGGAGAAGTCGCCGATGCTGAGCGCGCCCATGCGGAACCAACTGTAGAAGACGGAGAAGAAATAGGTGTTGAACCCGTTCTCCCGCGTGTCGTCCCAGTAGGCATCGATCAGGCCTGCTCGGTCCGGATCCCCCAGTATTCGCGTTGCGTGTTCGTGCTGCTGCGAGTAGTCTTGCTGATTCATGTAGACGTTCAGCAGGTAGCCCTCAAGGTGGGCGTCGTTGCCGGTCTGGACCGCGTACTTGTTGCCCTGATGGGTCAGAAAGCCCCTGATCGCCGGGTCGGCGTTGGGCCTAACCCGGACAATGCCTGCGTGGCCATCGAGGTCAGGGTCTTGGCTTTGCGTGGTAAATGTCCAGCGCCCCGTGGCCGTGCCTGTGAAGCGGAACGCCCATGTCTCGTCGCCGACGTAGAACATCTCCGTGACGTGTAGTTTGCCAGAACGTTGGTGGGTGAACGTGACCGTGGCGACGAGGTCGAACGGGTTGCCCCCGCACGTGGGGTTGGCGACTGACCACTCCACCCACTCGTACATCCTGGATGTCCGCGGGCCGAGGTCGCTTGATTGGGCGATGGTTGGCCCAATGCAGGCGACCGCCGCGGTGAGCAGCGTGATGAAGATGGCATGGCGCGCCTGTCGGGGCATGAATGTCTCGCTGTCTGCTGGGTTGCGGGTGAGTTCCGTGCGGCTCGCGCGTGAGCCTTCTCCGTGGGGACCGAGCCTGTATCGGAGTATTGGGGCTGCATTTAATTAGTGTCAGACACTATTTTTGTGCGGCCAGTATTCTGCTCTATGATGCCTATAACAGGCGCAAAACTAGTGTCTGACACTAATTAATGGGGCTACCGGGGACCTTGGAGGCGTGATGGACCTCGCTCGCGAAGTCCGCGAGTCATGATCACTCTACTGACCCTCCTGCTCGGAGGTATTGCTCCGATGGCTACTGCCGATGACGCGCCGACGCCGATGCGGTGGGGATTTGATGACGCGGGGTCGACACTGCCGCTGCCGCGGCACCCCAAGACAGAGGAGCTGCTCGACGAGTTCGGCTTCAACTTCTGGGTGCTGCACTACTTCCCGAACCCGAACATCGAACTCAATCGCAAGTACGTCCAGACTGTCGATGCCTTCTGCAAGGAACGGGGCATCGACTGGGTCGCCAATCTGGAGCACCCCAATTTCGTCAAGGACCATGTCGACGAGCAAGGGCGAGACTGGTTCAACCGCGAGGATGGTCGGCACTACTTCCTGTTCCCCGATGAGTTGCTTGAGGAGTTCGGCGAGTGCGAGCGCCTGTGGGGCTTCATGTATGACGAGGCCGCGCACATGCAGAACTGCCGCAACAAGATCGCCGGGCTCGACAAGCCGTGGATCTTCGACGCCGATGGGCACGCGCTGGAGACGGCGTCGGAGGGGTTCACCGACGCGGCGCGCGCGGTGATGGAGAAGCATGGCGAGTATGGTATCCCGCTGAGCACGGAGCACGTCTTCCCGGTTCTCTTCCACGACTTCGCGCGGGCGGGCTGGACGGCTGGGACGAAGGTGCTGAAGGAGAACTGGTCGCCCGCTTACATCGCCTGCGCGCTCGGCGCGGCGCTGCAGTACGATACGGAACTGTGGATCACGCCGGATCTGTGGGGGATGGGGGGGTACCCGGACCACTCGCCCGATGAGTACCGGTCGGCGCTCCTGCTCGCATACCACATGGGGGCTGACTGCATCTACACGGAGAACCTCGCGTTTGAGCAGGAGGAGAATCCGCGTGGCGGCATGGTTCGGATGACGAAGGATGATTACGAGCTGACCGAATGGGGCGAGGTGACAAAGTGGTTTGCCAAGGAGTACATGCCTCAGAACCCGCGCGCGTACACGTTCCGCGACATTCGGCCACGCGTGGCCATCGTTCGCCAGCCGGACGCATGCTGGGGCCAGAGCGATAGCTGGCTGCCCAACATGCTCTATGGGCACAAGGAGTGGCAGTCAGACGAGACGACCGAGGCATGGCTGAAGATTTGGCACTTGCTCTCCCGTGGCGTCATCTCCGAGCACAGTCTGAGCTGGCACAACATGAAACTCCAAGCGGAGCGGCCGTATCAGGTCTTCTGCCCGCTGGACGGTGTGGTCGTGTTCGATCACCTGGTGGGGAAGGAGCATCTGGAAGGCGCCGAGGTCATCTTCCTGACCGGTCTGGGCGTGAGCGAGGCGACGCTGGAGGCGATCGGAGAATGCGTGGCGGCGGGCGCGACGTGCGTGGGGATGCCTCACCTCCTGCCCGGTCGCGTGCCCGAGGGCGGCGAGCTGAAGGACGGCAAGGGACTGTGGGTATCGACGACTGACTTCCTCGCGCCGAGTGTCAGGAAACGCGTCAAGCACGTGATCCCGAAGGAAGACGTGATCCGCTACCGGTTTGGCGACCAGACGGTGACTTTCCGGCCGATCAACGGCGACATGAACAGTCTGGAAGCGAGCGTCCGATGACACCGAGAGACCGAGTCGCGGCGGCGCTTCGGCATGAGGAGACCGAGCGCGTGCCGTTAAACCTGATGCTCTCGCCACCCGCCGAGGCGCTGCTGCAGGAGCGCTACGCTGCGGATGATCTGCAGACGGCCCTGGAGATCGACCTGTACGTGTACGCTTGCGCGGGCAAGCCGCTCTACGCGATGCCGGATGAGTTTGGACCAACAATCACCGATGAGTTCGGCGTGGTCTGGTCGACGTCCGAGATCGATCGCGGCTATCCCATTGAGCACCCGCTCCGGGAGCCGACACTGGATGGGTATGAGTTCCCTGACGCTCGCTCGGAGAAGCGCTGGGCACCCGTAGCCGATGCGGCGCAAGCCTACTCGGACTGCTTCCGGATCGCGGTAGTTGGGGATCTCTGGGAGCGCGCCCACTTCATGCGCGGGCTGGACACGCTGCTGATGGATCTGCGCGAGCATCCCGCATTCGTGCATGACCTCCTCGACCGGATCTGTGAGTACATTCTCGCGACGCTGTCAGGCATGGTGGGCCACGCGCCCGACGGCGTGTTCATCAGCGATGACTACGGCTTCCAGGACAGGCTGATGATGTCCCCCGCCGATTGGCGCGAGTTCGTCAAGCCCCGGCTCGCGCGGGTGATTGCCGCGTCGCGAGACCATGGACTCGTCACGATGCTACACTCGTGTGGGTGCGTGTCGGCGATCATCCCCGATCTGATCGAGCTTGGCCTCGATATCCTGCATCCCATCCAGCCTGAGGCGATGGATGTCTTCGCGCTCAAACGGGAGTATGGCAAGGATATCACCTTCTGCGGCGGCATCAGCACTCAGCAGACCATGCCGCTCGGCTCGCCCGAGGATGTCCGCGCCGAGGTCGAGTTGAAGGCGCGCGAACTGGGCGTTGGCGGCGGATACATCCTTGAGCCCGGCATCACGCTCCAGGCCGATGTTCCGCTGGAGAACCTGGTGGCGCTGGTCGAGGCAACGCGGTCTTTCAGACGCGCCTGAAGGGTTGGCGTGGCGGTCGCGTGAATACACGCCCTATATGTGGTTTCAAGACCCCCGTAGGTCGAAGCTATAGCTTCGACAGCCCCCGTAGGTCGGATCTCCAGATCCGACGGCTACGGTTGTTGGGGTTCTGAAACCAGCGCTAGCACTGCCGCAACGAGTCTTTCACCCAAGGAGTGCCCTCATGCCCCTCAAGTTTGAGAAGGTCCTGATTGCTGACGAGCGCTATGAGACGGCGGCCGCATTCGACGTGAACGGCGACGGTGTGCTGGATATCGTGTCGGGCGCGTGGTGGTATCCCGGGCCGGACTTCAGCACCCGGCACCGCATAGGTACCGTGTCCGCGCATGATGATTACTTCGACGACTTCTCGACCATCCCGCTGGATGTGAATGGCAGCGGTCGGCTGGACTTCATCACCGGCGGCTGGTGGGGCAACACGTTGCGCTGGCGGGAGAACCCGGGCAACCCAGACGCGGAATGGCCCGAGCACGTCATCGCCGAGACGGGGAACGTCGAGACGACCCGGGCGTGGGATGTCGACGGCGACGGGCAGCTTGAGATCGTGCCCAACTGCCCCGGCGCGCCGCTCAAGGTCTTCAAGCCCAACGGCGACGGCACGTTCGCGGCGCATACGATTTTCGAACAGGCCCAGGGACATGGCTTCGGCTTCGGTGATATCAGCGGAAGCGGGCGGGGCGACTTCGTTCTCGCGCATGGCTGGCTCGAGGCGCCTGAAGACACGTTCGGCGGCGAATGGACCTATCACGGCGGGCTGTCGCTTGGCTCGGCGAGCTGCCCGATCCTCGTGGCGGATGTCAATGGCAACGGGCTGGGCGACCTCATCGTCGGCCAGTCCCACGCTTATGGACTGGACTGGTGGGAACAGGTCCGGGACGGCGATGCGATCACCTTCGTGAAGCACGCGATCGACCCGCACAACTCCCAGTATCACGACATGTTCTGGACTGATATCGACGGCGACGGCGAGCCGGAACTCGTCACCGGCAAGCGCTACTGGGCCCACAGCGGCAACGATCCAGGCGCCAAGGATGACCTTGGCATCTACTACTTCAAGTGGGACGGCGAGAACTTCAGCAAGCAGGTCATCGATCACGGTCCGGTCCGCGAGGCCACGGGCTGCGGCATCGCGTTCGACATCCAAGACATCAGCGGCGACGGCCGCCTCGACATCCTCGCGCCGGGCAAAGACGGACTGTACGTGTTCTACAACCGGGGCGAGTGAGTGGCATGAATCTCCCGACGGGCGTGCTCATCGCGTTGACCATGGCCTGCGTCTCGGTGGCGCAGACCATGCCGCGAGCGGGCGACATCTACCGCGAGTACTCCACCGATCTGCGTTCGGGCAACAGCTGGCGGGTGACCGATCCTGACGCCGCGCATCCGGGCGCGCAAGACTTCCTGCCAAACCCCGTTCTAAGCATGCAGATCGATGACTTGGATGGCGCGGTTCGGGCTGAGCTACTCATCGATCGCTGGGGCGGGCATCCGGGCACGAGCGAGAAGCGGGTCCGCTTCAACGGCAACGACTGGCTTGACCTGCCCGAACTTGCCACCACGCCTGAGGATCATGATCCGCGCGCGTATATGTACGAGGATAATCCCGTCATCGACGTGCCGCTGGCGCACCTGCACGAAGGCGAGAACACGTTCGAGGGCACGTGTGGAGACCAGGTTGTGCACTCGTTTGGGTGGGGTCAGTGGGGCTGGTATGGCGCCGTATTGCGGGTGTACTTCGACGCCGACAAGCCCCATGCCACGGGACGCATTCTGCGCGACGACGGCACAGCGCTGGGCGAGGGCCCCATCATTGAGGTGGAGACGTCCGGTGACGTCGATCGCGTGGATGTGTTTGCGTTCTACGAGGGCTATGATGAGGACGGCGACGGCGAGTATGTCGGCTGGCATGGCGAGATCCGTCGGACGGAACTCCACGGCCATGTCGGCACGGCGACGGAGGCCCCCTTCCGCGTCACTTGGGACACGCGCTGGGTGCCCGATCAACCTGATGGGCAGATGAAGCTTGTAGCCCGCGTGCGCGACAGCTCGGGCATGTGGTCCGTGAGCGATGTGGTCGACGGACTCAGTCTTGTCCGCGATGGCGCGACGGTGAAGCTCTACACGTCGAGCGATGTCCCGGAGCACTTCTGGGTCCGCGCCGGTCGGAGGCAGCAGTGCACGGTCACGATCCCGGATGGAGCGGACCTACCGCGCGCGACGGAGGCCGGGCTCTTCTTGCGAACGTGGAATGGCCATGACTACCCGCTGAGGGTCAACGAGTGGGAAGACACTATCGGTGGAGCGAACCACTACTACGCGCTCTCGCGGCGAGACGTGCCGCCTGAGGAGTTGTGCAGTGGCGAGAACGTGATCGAGTTCCACGCGGAGACGGAGCACCACGGGGCCGAGATCCTCTGGCCGGGGCCGGCGTTGATTGTGCGATACGGGAAGTAGGACTTGAGGCGTGGGAATTGACCACCGAGCGACCATCAGGATGCGACAATCGCTGGACCTGAGGTGATGACCTGTGATATTCGGATTGATCGGCACCGCCTGTGCCGCGCTTGCCGCACCGTTGCCCACTGGACCGGAGAAGGCCGCGCTTGAGCCACCGCACTTTCCCACGCGACTGCACGCGTATGTTTGGCGGAACTGGCAGCTCGTACCGGCAGAGCGCCTGGCGGAGGTCGTCGGCGCGGAGGCGAGTGACGTTCGCCGAATTGGGCGCGCGATGGGCCTCAGCGATCCGCCGAAGATCACTGAGGACCAGCAGACCCGGTTGAGCACCACGATCATCCGCCGCAACTGGCATCTGCTTCCCTACGAACAACTGCTGGTGCTACTGGGATGGACCGCGGATGAACTGGCGTATTACCTTCGCGAGGATGACTTCCTGTTCGTCAAGCTGGGAAACCTGAAGCCGACATGCGAGCCAATACGCTACGAGCCGGCGACCGATGACGTGGCGCAGAGGGAGCGGGAGATAGCGGCAGTGGTGGCCGAGGCGTTCCCGGACGGAGTCGGTTCGCCGGACGATCCGCTCCTGGGCTTCGTGGACGACCTCTCGACGCCCATCGGCAAGACCCAACTGCCCGAATCGCGTTTCCATCCGAGATTCTGCTTCTCATACTTCGGCCTGACGGGCGACCCTCTGCTGGAATCGGGGGACTGCGGCTATCCGGATGGGCTTCTGGCGCGTCTGGCCGCCTCGGGCGTCGATGGCGTCTGGCTGCAGGCAGTGCTGTACAAGCTCGCGCCCTTCCCGTGGGATTCGGGCCTCAGCGAGGGCCACGAGACGCGGCTCGCAAGCCTGCGCAAGCTCTGCCGACGGGCTCGGAAACATGGTATCGGCGTCTACATGTACCTCAATGAGCCGCGGTCGATGCCGACCGAATTCTTCGAGGGTCATCCGGAATTGCTCGGCATCGCCGAAGGCGGATATGGGACGCTCTGCACGAGCTTGCCCGAGGTCCGCGACTACGTGCGCGACGGCATTGCCCATGTCTGTGGCGAGGTCCCGGAGCTGCGTGGTTGGTTCTCGATCACCGCGTCGGAGAACCTCACAAGCTGTTGGAGTCACCATCGCGGCGCCAACTGCCCGCGCTGCAAAGAGCGCGAGCCGGCCGAGGTGATCGCGGAGATCAACGGGGTCTTCCTCGAGGGCATTCGGCAGGCTCAGAGCGACGCCGAGTTGATCTGCTGGGACTGGGGCTGGCGGGACGACTGGGCGCCGGCGGCGATCGAGGCTCTGCCGGACGGGGTGTCGTTTCAGAGCGTCAGCGAGTGGAGCATTCCGATCAAACGGGGCGGCGTCGACAGCGTCGTGGGCGAGTACTCCATCTCGGAGGTCGGACCGGGGCCACGGGCGACGCGCCATTGGCGGATTGCTCGCGAGCGCGGGCTGAAGACGATCGCGAAGATCCAGGCCGGTTGCACGTGGGAGCTGTCGGCCGTGCCGTACATCCCGGCCGTCGCCAACGTGGCGCAGCACGCCGCGAATCTGCGGGACGCGGGAGTCGAGGGTCTGATGGCCGGCTGGACATTGGGGGGGTATCCCTCTCCGAACTTGGACGTCGTGGCGGAGATGGGGCGCGGCGAGCCGACGGTGGACGAAGCAATGCTCGCGGTGGCCGAACGGCGCTTCGGGCGAGCCCTCGCGCCGCACGTGGTCGACGCCTGGCGAGGCTTCAGCACGGCTTTCAGCGAGTTCCCGTTCCACATCGGCCTCGTCTACAGCGGTCCGCAGCAGATGGGACCCGCGAATCTGCTCTACGGATCGCCGACGGGCTACAACGCGACGATGGTGGGAATCCCGTATGATGATCTCAATCGCTGGCGCGCGGTGTATCCCCCGGACGTGTTCATCGGCCAGTTTGAGAAGGTCGCGCAGGGCTTCGACAGTGCGGTGCGCGAGCTACGGCGAGCCGGGCGTGGACTTGAATCGAGCCACGTGGAGAAACAGGCGCTCGCCGACGAGATAACCGTCGCGTCGGCATGCACGTTGCACTTCCGCAGCGTCGCGGACCAGGCCCGATTCATCGTGGCACGCGATGCGCTGGCTGGCGCGGCGACGGCGGAGGAGGCCGGCGCGCTGATCGCGGAACTTGCAGTACTGCTCGAGCGGGAGATCGACTCGGCACGAGCGCTGTGCGCGCTGCAAGCAGGGGACTCGCGGATCGGGTATGAGGCGTCGAACCAGTACTATTACGTGTCGGTTGATCTCGCCGAGAAGGTACTGAGCTGCCGCGACCTGCTGGGCCGCTGGCTGCCGGCGCAACGAGAGAAGTGGGACTGACCCCTATAGCTGGTTTCAAAACCCCAACAACTGGACCGGTCGTGGAAACTCAAACAGCGAGTTTCCCAGGAGCTTCGACCTACGGGGGGCTTGGAACCACTTCTAGTCGGTGACTTCGACGATGTGCTCGACGCGGGCCGCCTGGCCGTCGTCGGTCCACGCCACGCAGGTCACCAGGCGCTTGCCCGGCGCGCCGAAGACATGAGTCACCTCGGCGCCGATGACCGGCGGCCCCTCGCCGAAGTCCCACATCGCGGTGGCGTCGTCCGGTAGCGCCCGGAACGTGACAGGCACTCCGGCTTTGGCCTCGCCGGGCGCCTCGATGCTGCACGCGTCGATCTCCCAGGTGTACTCACGAGCCTCGGTCAAGGCGTCTGACCCGTTGTCCTCGACGGTGCAGTCAATCCAGTTCAGCCCGGTGTACTCGCCCGGGCCCACGCAAGCGCCCGCCGCGTTGTCGCGAATCGCGCATCTGATGAATGTGAGGAAGTCGACTCCACCCCCGCCGAGTTGGATGCCATACTTGCTGTTTCCGCTGAACTCGCAGTCCTCCAGGACGATGTGTTTCACGTTCCCGTTGGTGCGAAAGCCGTTGCCCTCGCCGCCCTTGTACTTGACCGACGGGTGGCCGAAGGGCGTGTCGTTGAACTTGCAGCGGGAGTAGTAGTGGTAGGCGATTCCGCCGTCCTCGCCCTGGAGCTGGACGGCCCAGTGGTAGCATCCTCGGATGATGTTGTCGGCGTAGTAGTGATAGTTCTTGGGCATGGTGCTTGAGACCGAGATGCCGATTCCCTGGGTTTGGTCAACCTCGTTGTCGGTGACGATGCAGTAACTGCCGATGATCTCGAGGCCGTAGGGCTTACTCGTCCCATCCTCGGAGCGGACGATGTTGCGCCGAACGGAGCAGTAGTCGCATCCGCCGATGCTGAGCCAGTGGTCGATCTCATTGTCCTCGATGACGGAGCGATCGCACCCGCCCCAGACTTCGATTCCCAACCCCGTGCCGCCGGAGCCGGTGACGACGTTGTCGGTGATGACGAGGTCGGTCGAGCCGTTGTCGCCGAAGATGCCGCCGCGGCCGGTTGAGTTGATGGTGCAGCGCAGGACCTGGTTGCGGGAGGAACCCCAAGACAGTCGAATGCCGGAGCCGAAACTGGCGCCGACTCCGATGTTTTCGAGCGTGCAGTCGGCGATGACGCTGTCGGTCACGCCGCCCTCGCGGGAGGGGTTCCTGCCGTTGAAGTGGATGCCATGCGGCCCGAAGATGTCGGGGGCGATGAGATTGCGGATGGTGATGTCGTGTAGGTTGAGCCCTCGGGAGTTGGTCGAGGAGATGCCCTGGTTCAGCTTCGCGTTCTCCGCACCGTCAATGGAGAGGAGGGCGACCTCGACATTCTCGCAGCCGTGGATGCCGATGACCGCGCCGGAGAAATCGCCGGCCGCTCGGAGGAGGGTTTCTCCTTGCCCGTCGCCGAGCAGATGCGTCCCGGACTTCGGCAGGATCTGCTCGGTGATCGCGTACTCGCCGCCCGGAAGCGCGACGGTGTCGCCCGCCTCCGACGCTTCGATGGCGGCGGAGATGGCGGATGAATCGAACCCATCTACTTCGATCGTCGCCGCCGGAACGGAAGCTGTCGCCGTAAGGACCAGGATGACCGCAGTCAGCCTCATGTTGCCCTCCTCAGATATCGTAGCTCAACGTCACCGGCTGATTGCTCGCCGCGGATTCCTTGATGCCCTCATACAGCACCATCGACCGATACGATTGCACGATGTCGCTGCGGCAGTGGCTGCGGTCTCCCGTCCTCACCGCCTGGACGAACGCCTGCATCTCGGGGAAGAACCCGCCGACCACTTGCCCGTCTTGGCCCGCAGTGCTGAAGTCGACGCGGTAGACCTCGCGCATCTCTCCACCATCGCCCGCCATGAAGAGCTGGCGCATGTCACGCGATTCGATGAACCCAGGCCCCGCGCCGTAGGCACACACCTGTTCGTCGGCATAGCCCCACGATGCTCCCGCGAGCGCCATGCTGCCGACGGTGCCGCTCTCGAATTGGAGGCTCACCGAGTAGGCGTTGGGATTCGGGCTGGTGGCGTAGACCTCGTCAACGGTGCCGCCGAGCCATGCCATTAGGTCGATCCCGTGGATGCAGAAGTCGAGCAGGAATTCGCTGCGCGGGCCGTCGTTCGCGTACTGCCCGGACGACCGGCGCATGGAGATCAGCTTGGGAGGCGCGAAGCCCTCGGCCGCCATCTCATGCTTCATCCGCACGTAGATCGGCGTGTAGCGCTTCTTGAACGCCGCCATCACCAGCCGGTCCGCCTTGGCGGCTAGCTTTGCCACCTCAAGCGCCTCGGCGCTGGTCACCGACGGCGGCTTCTCCGTGTAGACATGAAGCCCGGCCGCGAGCCCTTTCTTGGCGACGATGGGATGGGCTTCCGGGCCGATGCATCCGACGAGCGCGTCGAGTTCCTCGCGGGCCAGCATCTCGTCGATGTCGGTGTAGACCTTGCCTGCCCCGAACCGTCTCGCCCGATCCTCGGCCTTGTCGCGGTCGAGATCGCAGACCGCCACCAGCTCCACCGGGAGCGCCTGGAAGCAAGGGTAGATCTTCGCTGTCGATAGATTGCCCGCTCCGACGGTTGCGATCCTGACGGTGTCCATGGGCGCAGTTCCTCTAAGGGTCGTCTCAGAACCTCAGCGACTGGGCCGGTCGAAGCTAGAGCTTCGACCTACGGGGTCTGGGACCACTCCTAATGTGTTGCGATCTTCGTCGGCGTCGACAGGATCCCCATGCCTGCCGCAAGCACGTGGTCTTCGGCGGTGGTCTTGCTGAGCTGGAAGACGGTGAATCCCTGCGCGCCCATCTCGCGGGCGAGGGCGATCTGGTTCACCATCTGATCCGCCGGCAGTCCGGGCGCCGAGGCCCCGATCCCGGGGTAGATGGGGCACTCCCCGTCGATCTGCGCGACCTGGCGCGCGACGGTGCGCGCGAAGGCGCTGTCGCTCGCGTTGTAGTCCATGGGGCAGACGAAGTCGAGATAGCCCTCTTGCACCCAGAGCAACCAGTCCTGGCCGATGGATTTCCTGGTGGTTGGGTAGTTGCTGAAGACGGCGGCGCTGATCTTGCAGTCCGGCTTGATCTTCCGGACTTCCTCGCTGGTCGTTCTGACCAGCCGCGTGATCTGGTCGCAGCGCCAGTCGCGGTACTTCTGCATCAGGTCGCCCCGGTAGCACTGCATCGGCCAATCGTCGACCGTCTCGCCCGAGGCTTGCTGGAAGCGGTCCAGGCAACCATCGCAGTAGCACACGCTCTCGCCGAGATAGCGGATGTAGTCGAAATGCACGCCGTCGACGTCGTACTTTTCGGCGACCTCGACCATCGTCTTCAACTCGAGTTCGTAGTTCTCCGGGTGCGACGGACAGAGCCAGTCAATCGGGTTGCCGTTGTAGTCGAACATCGTGCGCTCGGCGGCGCGGAGTTCGTCAATGAACTCCTGGGGCGCGGTGGCGAGATTCCAGTTGACCTTCCAGGCGTGGACCTCGATGCCGCGCGCGTGAGCCGCCTCGACGCAGTCGGCGATGGCGTCGCCATATTGCTCGAACTTGGAGGAGTGGGGGAGATACTCGCTGTCGTAGTGGGCGACGCCGGCCCACCACATGTTCGGCACGATGGCGTTGAAACCGTTGGCCTTCAGGATGTCGAGCGACTTCGCCCAGCCCTCGCCGGGGTAAGCGCCATAGCCGGAGTGCTCCCACATCGCGCGGAACTCGCCGTCGCGCGGCTCTTGGCTGAGCAGGTAAGCTGAGCGGAAGTTCTGGTGGGCTTGGCCAGCCAGGTCGCAGGCCTCGGCAAACTCCTCATCGCCGACGGCCGTCATCGCGTCTCGCAGTAGTGCTTCGCCGGCGGCGATGTTGGTCGCGGACGGCGCGCCATCATCGATGGCGGCCTTGAGCGCGTCGAGGTCGCGGTATGGCCCGACCCTCGCCACTCTCGCCAGGAGCTTCTCGGACTTGCGTTCCCACACGTCGGGCACGAAGTGGCCGATCAGCGCGGTCATCGCCTGGGCTTTATCGACGGCGCCGGCGGGCGTCAATACGTGCCCGAGGTAGACGCCTGTATCGCTCAGGATCATCGCGCCGCCCGCGCGCGTGCCGTCAGGGCTTTCCCACCAACCGATGGTCTGCGCGTCGTCACGTGCCGGCTCCACGATGTTGGCGTTCCACGAGTGTTGAGTCATCGCTCCGGGGAGGCCGCCAACCACGTCCGCCTCGAAGGCGACGAGGGCCAACTCCTCCGCATCGGTCTGCTTCAGGTACTGCATGGCGCCTACCCCGAGCGCGTCCGCGAGCCCGCTGCTCAAGCTGTAATAGGCGAAGACCTTGCCGCCGCCATCGATGAACTCGATCGCCTTCGCCTCGACTTCAGCATCCATCGACGGGGCGTATGCGAAGATGGCCAGCGCGCGGCTATCGAGCGCGCCGTCGAGAATGTCCTCGTCAGTCAACGCGTCTACTGTTATGCCGGCATCGGTCAGGAGCGTGCCCATGTCGCGGGCAAAGTTGGTGATCGACTTGGCTTCGTTGGGGACGGTCTCGATCGACTTCGTGCTGATGATCACCGCGATGTCGGATGAGTAGGCCTTGAGATTGTCGACGGCCACGAAGCTGTCGCTCTCAGAGCCCTTCCACTCGCTCAGACGGATGCCATCGATCTGTGACCATCCCGCGGGCGTGCCCTCGATGTTGAAGTCGGACTTCACCAACTTCACAGTGTTCCAGCCCGGCTCCTGGGATAGCTGGGTGCCGTACCAGCCATCTCCGGAGCGGAAGTACATGCTGAAGTGGCTGAACGGGCCTGGGTCATCGACGAAGACGTCGATGGAGAGACGGCCGTAGCTGCTGAGATCGAGCGCAGTGTTGACGTCATGCATGGTGCGCTCGACGTCACGGGTGAAGATGCAGGGAATCCGCACTGCCTTGCCGTCGTCGTGGTCGATGAGCGTGACAGGATCGGTGTCTCTCCCGGCCTGCCACGCGGCCTGAGCCGCGGCGTCGTCGGCGAAGTCGAAGTCCTGAAGCATGATCTCATCGGCCAGCCCGGTGGCTGACACGACCAGCATCGCGCAGACTGCGAATGCAAGTGATCGCATGGGTCTCTCCCTGATGCCTGGAGCTATGGTGGTCTAGCATGTATGCGCCGAAAGTTGGGCAATTCCCTTGGCGGCCCGGGCACTCAGGCGGGAGCCCTCAAACACGAAGAGCGGGAGGCGCTTGGCGCCTCCCGCTCTCTTGGCTTGGTCTAGTTGCGCGTGGCCTGCTACGGCTTCTTGACCCGCATTGCCCATATGAGCAGGGAGGTTTTCGGTAGAGGTGCCAAGAAACTG
>CAZKUN010000015.1:0-21322 GCA_964555935.1 uncultured Armatimonadia bacterium
ATTGGGCCTGACTCGCCCGACCGTCCCTGATCGTCTTTCACCCGCACGGTGTAGACCCACCGCTCGCGCATGTCCGGCACTAGCGTCGCGCGCGCGGCGCCGTCCGCGCCGGTTGCAGTGGATGCGTCGCGAAGCGTCGCGTCGGCGACTTCCCAGTGGAGTTCCGCCTCGCCGGGCACGGGGTTGTCGTGGGCATCGACCAGGTGAACTGCGAGGTCCAGTGGCATGTCAGCTTCGGGGTGGATGCTGATCTTCGGCGAGTGGACGAGGTAGTGATCTGGGGGGCCGGCCCGCGTGTCGACCGTAACCGTTTCAGCCTGAATTGTGGGGAACTCGGTGGCGGCGATTATCGTGTCAGCCGATTCCCCAGCCTTGGCGCTCGCCGCGTAGGTGATCGCCAACTTGCCCGCGTCGTCGGTGATGCCTCGCAGGCCACTGCCGGTGTCGAGCGCCGGCGTTTCGCCTGGCGACAGCGAGCCGCCCGAGCCGCGTACCAGCGACACGCGAACGGGTTGCCGCCCGACGGGCTCCCCGGCAGCGTCGGTGACGCTGATGGTTAGCGTCTGCTCTGCGCCGGCAATCGGCGATGGCTCATCGAGCGCGGCGACGACGGTCGCCGGCACCGATGTCGGTTCGCCCCGCGCTTCAACCGGTTGGCGCGATGCCCGGCTTATAGACAGCAATCTGACCCAGTCGATGGCGATCTCGGCCTCGACATCTTCGGTGGTATCGATACGAAACGCGGAGATCTCTCCGCCCCACCCGGCATCCTCGACGAGATCAATCCGGATCGTCTGCCAGCCCTGGCCCTGCACGGTGAACTCATGCCGCATCAGCGCGTCGGATCCCACCGGGCGCCCGAACAGCACCCACCCGGCCGCCGGCACGCTTTGGCGCACGCGCATTGCCAGCGTGTGGTATGTGTCCACGTCGATCCGAACCTGCCGCTCGCCGGCGTCCTCCGCACCCCACATCGATCCCCAGATGATGTATGGGTCGTCGTTAACGCGGGCCCGCAGCGCGCCATCCGTAACGCGGATGTCGGCCCAGAACTCGTCCTTGTCGCCGAACCGGTCGATCGCCTCAGTGTCGCCCTCATCGAAGTCCCAAGCGTCATCATAGGCGTTCGACGCGTAGTCGGGAGGCGGCGTCCTCGCGTCCGTCGGGGCGTTCGCGTAAGCCACCTCGCGAGCGACCCGCAACGGCCGGGCGTGGCGGTACCGTAGCGCGTCGAAGTAGATCTCAAAGGTCCGGCTCTCGCCTGCGGGAGTCACGCCCGTCGCGGGCCACATCAGCTGACCGTCGGCGAGGCTGTAGCCCACTTCCCATCGTGCCCCGTCCGTTACCTCGAAGAGGCGGTACCCGTCTTGCGCGGCCCTCGCCGATTCGCCCAGTGCCCTGAGATCGGCAGTGAAATCGACCGGCAACTCGAACCACGCGTCGGCGCGTTCGGTTTCGGTCGGCGCCGTCTGAACGACCGCGCGGTACGGGTGCTCCATTGACAGCC
This sequence comes from uncultured Armatimonadia bacterium, assembly GCA_964555935.1. Taxonomy (GTDB): domain Bacteria; phylum Armatimonadota; class Zipacnadia; order Zipacnadales; family VGFC01; genus CAZKUN01. Next base: position 1,508 of record CAZKUN010000015.1, read on the forward strand.
ACCCCTCCACATCTCGCGCTTGCAGCACAGCCGTGATTGGCGTGGCGAGCCGGCCACCGCGGGCAGCGCGAACGGCCTGCGCGATCTCCTCGGCCGTGAGCGCGCGCGAGTAGAGGAAGACGTCGTCCATCAACGCGTCGGCGTAATCGGGCGTCGCGTCCGAATCCCGGCCGAGGTCAAGGCGCGGCCCCGGCTGATCGGCGGCGAGGTCCAGCCCGGCAACGCTGCCCGCAAGCTCGCCATCTACATAGAGCATCAGCTCGCCATCGGCGCCCGCGAGCCCATCCCACACCGCCGCCACATGGTGCCATCTGTCGGGGAGCCAGCCATCGATCGATGCGGCGACCGTAGCGGCCTTGCCTCCGTCGCCCGGGTAAACGAAAAAGCGCGCCTCGCCTTGGCCGGCGACGACGGTCCATCGGCTGGCCCGCCACGATTCGGCGCGCGTGCCAGGGCCGTAGACCGACAGCAGCGTCCGGACCACGTCGTCGGTGCCGCGCCAGAATGGGCTGACCCACGCCGCGAATGTCCCGGCATTGACCGGGAACGCCCCGCCGAGATCGTACCTGCAGTCGCCGGAGATACCCATCGCCTGGTCGTGGACGCCGGGCGCGGCTTTCAGATCACTGTCCATCTCCAGCGTTACAGCTGGGTTGCCGAGAACGGGCTCGCACGTGCCGTCCATGGGCGCGAAGAAGACGAGATCCTCCTGGCAGTGAGACGACACGCCAAGCGCCAGCAGCGCGATGGTAGTCAAGGATCGCATAGTGGGCTCCGGTCGGGCAATTCAGTACGGCAGACGTTCCGGGCCGCCGATTGGGCCACCTGCCGGAAGAGGTCATCCCGCGCCCTCACTCGAAGCCCATCTCCTGCGACGATGCGCCAGGAGGGCCTTGCACCATGACACCCCGCGAACGCTGGCTTGCCACGCTGAATCACCAGACTCCCGACCGCGTGCCGTGCGATTACCGAGCGACTCCCGAGGCGACCGCGAAGCTGCTGGATCATCTCGGCTTGCCTGACGCCTCGAAGCTGCACGAGCGCCTACGCTTCGATCCCATCATCGACGTTGGCGGGCGATACATCGGGCCGCCAATCCCGCCCAACGAAGATGAGTATGGCATCGTCTACGATGACACCGACTACGGCTCCGGCCACTATCGCGACGCCGTCGGCCACCCGCTCGCCGAGTATAGCAGCGTCGCGGAGATCGAGGCCAACTACACGTGGCCCGACCCGGACTGGTGGGACTACTCGCATATCCCCGATGCCATCAAGGGCCACGAGGACCAGGTCATCCGCGGCGGCTGGAGCGAAGAGTTCGCCAAGTACAAGTGGCTGCGCGGCGTCGCCCAAGGCTACATCGATCTCGCCTTGAACCCCGAGATGGTCCACTACTGCCTCCGCAAGCTCTACGATCTCTGCTACAAGGCCACCGAGCGCATCTATGACCAGATCCCGGGCATGGTCATCTGGACATGGGTCGCCGAGGATGTGGGCTCTCAGGAGGGCCTCATTGTCTCGCTGGAGCACATCGAGGAGTTCTTCATCCCGCACATGAAGCGCATGATCGACATCGTCCACACCGGCGGCGGATACGCGTTCCATCACAGCGACGGAGCCGTGCGTGAGAACGTGCCGAACATGGTCGAAGCCGGAATCGATGTTCTCGATCCGATCCAATGGCGCGCGGCCGGCATGGACCGCGAACGGCTCAAGCGCGAGTTCGGCGACAAGCTGACATTCCACGGGGCGATGGACAATCAGCACACGATGGCCTTCGCCAGCGTGGAGGAGGTGCGCCAGGAAGTGGCGGACAACATCCGCATCCTCGGCGAGGGCGGCGGGCTGATCCTCGGGCCATGTCACAATCTTCAGGCCATTGGCCCACCCGAGAACATCGTCGCGATGTACGACACGGCGCATGAGATCGGCGCGTATTGAGGGACGTCGGATCTGGAGATCCGACCTACGGACGGCATGAGATGACCAGTCGCGAACGCGTGCTGATGGCGCTCAACCACTCCGAACCCGACCGCGTCCCCCTCGACATGGGGGGGAGCTTCGTCACGGGCATAGCCGCCACGGCGTTGCACCATCTCCGCAGGCACCTCGGGCTCGAGGACCGGCCGGTCAAGGTCTACGATGCCTTCCAGATGCTCGGCGAGGTCGAGATGGATGTCGTCAACCGGCTCCAGCTCGACTGTCTCCCCGTGCATCCCTCCTCGCTGACGATGGGCCTCAAATGGCGTGACTGGAAGCCGTGGACGCTCATGGATGGGACCGAGGTCCTGATCATGGGCGACTTCGATGTCTCGGTCACGGGCGAGGGCGATTGGCTCTTCCACCAAGGCGGCGACCCCAGCAATCCGCCCGTCTGCCGCATGCCCAAAGATGGCTACTACTTCGATACGATCGGCTACGGCGACTTCAACATGGACTGGGAGCCGCCGCCGCTCGATGAGTTGACGAAGAGCTGGGGCGATCGCACCGTTTCGGATGAGGAGCTGCAGTTCCTCGTCGATCAGGCGGACCGCAACCGCACGACGGACAAGGCCTCCGTGCTCGGCGCGTGGCCATATCTCGGTCTCGACTACATCGGCTCGCTAACCGACTTCTGGGCGCTGCTCGGCCGCGATCCGGGGTACGTGAAGGCGCTCTTCGCCGCGTCGACGGAATGGGCGTTGGTGAATCTGAAGCGCCTTTGGGACGCGCTGGGCGACAAGATCGATGTCATCTGCGTGACGGGGCTCGACTTCGGTACCCAGCGGACCGAGTATTTTGATCCAAACACCTTCATCGATGTCTACGAACCGTTCTTGCGGCAGCAGTTCCAGTGGGTCAAGCAGAACACGTCGTGGAAGAGCTTCGAGCACTGTGACGGCAGCATCACTAACCTGATTCCCCACATGGTCGAGTACGGGCTCGACGCCCTGAACCCGCTTCAGACCTCGGCTGCCGGCATGGATCCCGCGTGGCTGAAGGAGACCTTCGGCGATCGGCTGAGCTTCTGGGGCGGCGGTACCGAGACTCAATCCACGTTGCCCTTCGGCACGCCCGAAGAGGTGCGCGAGGAAGTCCGCGAGCGCATCCGCATCCTCGCGCCCGGCGGCGGCTTCGTCTTCAACCCGATTCACAACATCCAGCCCAACACTCCGGCGGAGAACATCGCCGCCGCGTATGAGGCAGCGCGTGAGTTCGGCGCGTATCCGATCTAAGAGTGAGTGAGGTGCCATGCACGACCCTGAACTGCTGAAGCAGATGCTCGTGACGATGTATCGCATCCGGTACTTCGAAGAGCGGCTCAAGAGCTACTACGACTACCAGGGGTATTACGATCAGGACCGGAGCACGGAGGACACGCAGTCGGCGGACGACCTGCTGACATGCGTCATGTATGACTTCGAGAGTTCCGGCATGGTCGGCGGCGCGGTGCATCTGTGCATCGGCCAGGAGGCCGTCTGCGCAGGCATCTGCGCGACGCTCACGAACGACGACATGGTCTTCAGCACCCACCGAGGTCACGGTCATGCCATCGCCAAGGGCGCTGACCTGTCGGCTACGCTCGCCGAGTTGATGGGGCGCGAGACTGGCCAGTGCAAGGGCTTTGGCGGCTCGATGCACATCTTCGATCCATCCATCGGACTGATGGGCGGCAACGGCATCGTAGGCGCCGGGATGCCTATCGCTCTGGGACCTGCCTTCGCCGCCAAGTATCGCGGCGAGCCGCACGTGTCAATCGGGTTCTTGGGCGACGGCGCGGCGAACCAGGGCACGTTCCACGAGTCGCTCAATCTCGCGGCGCTGTGGAATCTGCCCGTGATCCTCGTCTGCGAGAACAACCTCAACGCAGCGTCCACGGCCTTCGAGGTGGGATGCCCGACCGAAGACATCGCGCCCCGCGCCGAAGGCTACGGGATACCGGGCGTGATCGTCGATGGCCAGGACGTTGTCGCCGTGCAGGACGTAGCTCAGACTGCCATCGACCGCGCGCGCGCCGGAGATGGACCGACGCTGATTGAGGCCAAGACCTTCCGCTTCGAGAGCCACTGCGCCGCCGGCATGGAGCACCAAGACCTCGGCGCGCTCGGGGAGTGGCGCAAGCGCGATCCAATTGAGATCCACGAGAAGCGCTTGCTCGCCGAGGGCATCGTGACTGACGGCGACATCGCTGACTTGCACGAGCAGATACAGGGCGAGATGGACGAAGCCGAGGAGTTCGCCAAGAACAGCCCGTTGGCCCAGCCCGAGCTGCTGGCATCCTTCGAGGAAGGAAGCGTTCTCCACAATGCGCGAGGTTAACTACGCGGCAGCGGTCAGCGAGGCCATCCGTGAGGAGATGGAGCGCGACGAGTCAGTCTTCCTGATCGGCGAGGACATCGGCTCCGTGCGAGGCGGGGAGGATCTGTTCGGCCAGTTCCGTGAGCGGCGCGTCTGGCAGACGCCGATCTCCGAATCGGCGTTCACCGGCCTGGGCGTCGGCGCGGCAGCATCCGGACTCCGGCCGGTCGTCGAGATCATGTACTGCGACTTCGTGACTGTCTGCATGGACCAGATCTGCAACCAGGCGGCCAAGCTCAATCTCATGAGCGGCGGCTCGGTGAAAGTGCCGATGGTTATCCGCACGCCCGCCGGGTGCGGCACCCGCGAGGGCGCGCATCACAGCCAGAGCCTCGAAGCCTGGTTCATGCACACGCCGGGGCTCAAAGTCGTCATGCCCTCCACGCCCTACGATGTGAAGGGCCTGATGAAGGCCAGCATCCGCGACGACGGGCCGGTCGTCTTCATCCAGCACCGCCTGCTTCACCCGTTGACCGGCGATGTCCCAGAGGGCGATTGGATCGTGCCCCTCGGCGAGGCCGACGTGAAGCGCGAGGGCACCGATGTCACCGTCGTCGCCACCGCGTACGCCGTGACGAAAGCCCTTCAGGCCGCCGAGGCCCTCGAGGGTGAGGTCAGCGTCGAGGTCGTTGATCCCCGCACGCTCGTGCCGCTGGATCTCGATACGATCTTGGCATCCGTCGAGAAGACCGGGCGCCTGCTGGTGGTACACGAGGCTCCGACGCGCGGCGGCTTTGGCTCCGAGGTCGTCAGCCGCGTGGTCTGCGAGAAGCCCGGCTTCCTGAAGACCGCGCCGCACATTCTCGGCAGCGTCAACATCCCCATGCCCTACAGCCCGGCTCTTGAGGACGCGTGCATCCCGCAAGTCGGCGACATCATCCGTGAGGTCCGCAACAGGATGGCCCAATGACCGCGCCCATCGGCTGTGTCGTGATCGGCTACGGACCGAAGCACAACTTCGGCTGGGCTCACGCGGCGTGGATCGACGCGACGCCCGAGTTGAAGCTCGTCGGCGTCTGCGACATCGACCCACCACGCACGGCCGCCGCGCTTGAGGCCTTCCCCGGCATCCGCACCTACAACGACACGGCTGACGTCTGGGCCGATGGCGATGTTGCGCTCGTGTCCGTCGTGACGCCACACCACACCCACTGCCCGATCGTCGTTGAGGCGCTGAGCGCGGGCAGGCACGTCGTGGTCGAGAAAGCGATGTGCCTGACGGTCGGCGAGGCGACGGAGATGGTGGACGCGGCCGAGGCTGCGGGGAAGATGCTCGCCGTTCATCACAATCGCCGCCACGACGGCAACTACCGGCGCATCAAGGAGATCGTCGACAGCGGCGCGATCGGCGATGTCTTCCACATCGAACTCGCCGCCGGCAGCTACGGCCCGTTCAGCCATGGCTGGTACTCGGAGAAGATCACGTCAGGCGGGGCTTTCTACTTCTGGGGGCCACACGCGGTCGATTGGGTGCTCAACCTTGTCCCCTCGCGCATCGCGGGCGTGAACGGTTTCTTCCACAAGCTCATGTGGCACGAGATGACGAATGAGGATCAGGTCCGAGCGCTGATTCGCTTCGAGAACGAGTGCGTCGCCGATGTCTCGTGGTCTCATCTCGCCGCGGCGGGCAAGCCCTTGTGGCGCATTCTCGGGACCAAAGGCGCCATCGTCGACACGGGCATCGGCGGCAACGTCGGCTATGAGAAGGAGATCCGCGGCCCCGTCGGCGGCAGCCTCACTCTCATCACGATGACCGACGACGGGCGCAAGGAAGAGGAAGTCCCGTACCTCGAATCAGACTGGCCCACCTACTGGCAGATGGTTGCGGACCATCTCCTCCGAGGCGCAGTTGTGCCGGTTCCTGGCGACTTTGGTCGCCGTGTCATCGGCGTCTTCCAAGCGGCCGAGAAGTCATCAGAGTCCGGTCAGACGGAGACCGTGCCGTACGAGTAGCCTCTCACTTCCCTGGCAGGCGCAGGTAGTCCGCTCCAACCACCTCGCGCTCGATATCCGGACCCTCCCACGCGACGGACAGGTGGTCGTTGCCGCCGCCCTCTTTCAGCCGCGCTTCGATGTAGTACCTCTGCCCGCCCGTCAGCGCCACGGGCTCGGACTTCTGCTCCGGCGTTGCATCCCACGCCCTCGGCGACGAGTAGCCACCGACCTCTGCAATGAGCTTGGCATTTTCCGAATCCTCATCCGTGCTGAGAAGCAATTCGCCCGCATCATCCGACGCGATCCAGAACGTATAGTCGCCGTCGGTCGGCGGGACGAGAATCGCTCGCATTCTCGCGCCGAAGTTGTCCGCGCGATTCGCCGGCGCCTCCAGCCCGTCGACGATCGTGATGTCATCCGGGTTGTCCGGGAAACGCGCGTCGCCGGTCAGATCCGCGATCGCTCCGCCCGCTATGTTGTTCCACGTTTCAAGCCACGCGCCCGCGCCCCTCACCGAGATGGCGACAGCCGTCTCGTGCTCGTGCCCCGTGCTCGAGACCACGCCATACGTGAACGAGTCCTCGCCCTCAAAGCCCTCCTCCGCCGCGTAGGTCCACGTCCCGTCGCCGTTGCCAGTGACCGTGCCGTTCGTCGGCTGGCCGACGCTCACCACGTCCGCCCTGTCATCGAGCGACAACGCATCGCCTTGAAGGTCGAGCGTGATCTCGTCGCCAACCGCAATCGTCGCGCCGGCAATTCCGCCGATCGCCGGCATCCAGTCGGGCAGCCCGGCAACTCGGTCGAGCGCCGCTTGCCCAAGCTCCAAGCCCCAGTAATCCCGCATGAACTTCGTCAGGTTGTGCTCGACCGATTCGGACGCCCGGATGAGGAATTCGTCGCGCTTCTCGGCATCGCTCGTGGGGAGCCTGTCCGGATTCGCCACTGCGTCATGGTCGTACGTCAGGAAGATCCTCTTCCAAGCGTCCCAGCCGAAGCCGTCGCGGATCTGCAGGAACATCGCCAGTTTCTGTCCGACCCCGACCTTCGTGTAGCCGCCCTTCTCGACCGATGTCAGGGCCTGGCCCATCACCTTCGGCGGATACGTGGTCCATCCCCAGCCCGCCTTGCCCTTGATGCCGTGCATGTCGCGCGTGTAGACGCTGAAGATGTTGACGGTTGCCTCGATGCTCCCGTCGAATGTGTAGGGGTTGTTCCAGCCCCAACTCTTGTCCGGTCTGCGCTGCGTCTCGTGACCGAGTTCGTGGAACCAGCCCCAGCTCCCATTCGCGTGCAGGTGCTCGATGTCGTTGATGCCCCAGATGCCGGGGCCTTGAGCCGGATAGCCCGCATGCGCGCCGCCGGCGCTGATCTGCACGTCGATGTTGATCCGCTCGGCGTTCGTGCGGATGTATCCATGCCCCGCGAGGTCGTCCTGGAACGCGACGACTTCGTCCCAGAAGGTCATCAACTCTGTGAGGCCATCCAGCTCCTCGACTGCTGACTTGGGCATGGAGAAGATGAGGTGCTCCGAGCATAGCTCCGCGTATGGCGCGGGCTTTGTTCGCTGCTCGTTCGCCCACTCCTCGTCCGTGGTCTCGCCAAGCACGAAGTACGGCGCCTCGATCGCGCCGTCAATCGTGACGTCAAAGTCGTTCATGTTCGGCGTCTTGCCGCCGACGTCGATATACAGCGCGCCGCCAAACGGGCTGGCGACGGTCGTTGTCTCCGCCTCGATCTTGTATCGTCGCGCCACGCGCGGCATGCGCAGCCACGTGCCCTTGCCGCCGATGTCGTCTGTGTGCCCGCTGATCTGTACGGCAAATCCCTTGTCGGCTGCGGCCTCGGGCACCTTGACGATGACCTGGTCGCCCGGCGCGGCGTAGAGTCCCGTGCTGTGCCAACGCGTCTTGGCCGTATCGATGGTGACCTCGCGCTTGACGCGCGGCGCATCCACCGGGATCTCGCCGAAGACTTTCTCGGCCGTGCGGTGAGCCTCAATGTCCTCCACCGGCGTCTCGTTGAGCATCGCCAGTTCGCGGCGCAGCAGCGCCCTCTCGAACAGGTCCTTGACCGGCGTCGCCGGAGTCGGCTCAATCTGAGCGATGCGGTCGCCGAAGGCCACGTCGAGTTCCGCGATCAGCGCGTCGCCGGGCGGCAGCGTCGCGTAGAGTCCGTCCATCAGGTTGGCGGCGCGGTCCTTGATCGGTTGCTCGTGCTCGACAGCCCCGTGTAGGACCTCGAGCAGCGTCTGCTCGGTGACGTGTTCTGTCGCCCGCTCGATGTCGATCAGCTCCGTCTCCCACCGATTCCCACCGGGGAACGCTATGCCAATGTCTCTCAACAGCATGTTGCCGGGCGCGTCCGAGATCGGCTTGTTCCACCACCACGAGTAGCCCACGCCGTACTCCGCAAGGAAGAGTCCGCCGCCGGTCTTCACGAACTCGGCGATGCCGTTGAGGTGCTCCTGAGACATCGACGCGCCCATCCAACCGATCAGCACGTCCACATCCTGCAGGTCCGCGTAGCTGGCATCTTCCTCGGCGATCCCCGTGTAGCCCTGGCCGGCAAGCCAGGTCTGGAAACCCGAGTGCCCGGTCGACGCGACGCGAATGTCTTTCGCGTCGGTCTGGGCGAGCCAGGTCAACGCGTTGGTGTAGAACTTGCCCGAGTCGCCTTGATCGCCGTACGCATCCATGTTCAGCATCTGGTGATCGGGGACGGCAACGACTCTCCCCTCGCCCCACGCGGCGGCGGCAATGACGCACCCCTCGCCCGGTCCGCCCGCGTAGTTCCCAACCGCGAAGGAAGTTGGGCCATAGGCAATCATTCGTCCGGGCTGGTTGCCGCCATGGATCTTCTCAACGCCCGCGAGGATCGCGTCGCGCGCGGCCTCAACGTCTTGAGCAGGCGCGCTCGCGGCGAGGATTCCCAGCAGGCAAGTAGTGATCAACACCCATATCAGTCGGCGCATGTTCGCTCTCCGTCGTGCGTTTGCTGCGGCATCGTAACCGCCCACGATACGCCCTCCACGCGAGAGCGCGCAAGGGTTCCCTCGTCACATTCAGGGGCTTGTGAGACGGTACAGCACGGTCGATTTCGGGGGAACATCAAGCGTGATGGTGTCGGTGTCTTGCGCGACTGTCTGCTCGGCGAACACGTCGAAGACAGTCGCTTCGGCGGGGAGCTTCAACTCGCCCGTCGCCGGCTCGGCGCCCGTATGCAGCGCGACGTACTCCCGGTTGGCGAACAGCACCTCACTGCCCTCTCGATATATGTGCGCGCCCGACCAGCGCGCGATGTTGCGCAGCAGATCTGAGTTCAGATAGGGCACCGGCGCGTAGACGCTTCGCCACTCGCCGACATCTCGCACGCATAGCGCGCCCATCCGCGGCTGCACCTCATCGTCGATGACCCAATGCCCGAGCACCGTCGCGTCGGTCTCATCAGCATCCACGTAGACGACGGGCCACACCTCGTTGCCAAACCGCTCCCATGTCGCGCCCGGCGGGAAGCCGAGTGCCGTCAACCGCAAGTTGGCGAGGCCTTGAGTGATCGCGTGATCGCCAGTGATCTCGTAGCTCTGGACGGCCCTGCGCCGATCCCATGAGACCCCCGAGATGCCCGTGACCTCCGCAACCCGGTCGGGGGATGGCGGGAGCCCCGGTCCGGCCAAGCCCGGCGCCCACAGCCACACCAGCGTCCGGTCGCCGCCCTTGCACAGGTCCAGCCAGCCCCGTTCCTCGTCGCCAAGGTAGAACGGGTTTAGGAAGACCAGCATCCGGTACTGATCCAGCATCCCCCGCCCTGCGAGGACGGGGATATCCTCGAGGTTGTAGGCGTCATGCGGCGCGCCGATTCGCTGCATGCTATCGACCAAAGTCAGGCGGCCGATGGCGATGTTGATCTGAGCGGTTGGTGCGAAAATGTCTTGCGCGGTGAGCGTGTTGCCGTGATAGAAGACCGCGATCTCCGACGAGGGACTTCGCTCTGGTGACGCTTGCGCTTCCTCGTAGACGCCCTTGATCTTGGTCGCGAACTTGGCGAACTCGGGATCCCGGAACCACTCCCTCGCGCGCGCGCCGCCCTGGCCCTGAGCGAACTCATACCACCACCAGCCCGTGCCATGCGTGATCGCTGCGGCGCAGTCGCGCTTCAGCACCTCAATGGTATTTCGCCGGTTGAAGGTCTTCGGCATGTGCTCCGCGAGGTACGTCCGCGTGTCCTGCTCGTAGATCCAAAGTTTGCCGTGCAGCCGCATGGAATCGATGATGTTCAGTCCCCAAAAGGGCCCGCCCGGTCGGCGCGCCTGGTTGTATTCGCTGGGGCTGACGTAGAAGTCCAGATCCTTCGTTCGGCATGCCTTCGCCACTGCCGTGTGCCCGTGGAATCCGGGAACCGATGTGTAGAGTTGCGAGATCGCATACCCGTAGTAGCACCCCGTCAGCAAGCGCCCATCAGACGCCTCCTTCACGCCTCGGCCCCACGCCGCGAACGTGTCGATCATCGCCTCCGAGTAGCACTGGTAGTAGTCGATCGGCATCGCGCCGACGCCCGCGCGCGTGGAGTCAAGGACCGATCCCGCGTCCTCGGGCCGGCCCGTGCCTGTGATCGCATCGCACACCGTGTTGGCGTCCAGTTTCGCGGGCTCGAGCACGGCGTCGAAGGTGATGTCGTCCTGCCGCCACGCCTGTTGCAGTGCCTCGTCCGTCCCGTACTTGCCGATCAGCCACTCGCGCCAGGTCCGCCGCGCTGCCATCGATAGATCGCCCGCGTCCCATTCATCCTTCGGCTTCGCGTCGTACTGGCCGGCCTCGTTGATCAGCAGATTGAACTCGTTGCCCCCCCAGTAGTTCTCGCCCGCGCGACCCGCGAACAGGCAGACCCCGATGATGTTCTGAGCGTAGGTCTGCCCCTTCATGTGTTCGACCAGACGTTTCAGCCCCTCGGCGCCCGCCCGGCGCCATGACTGCGACATGAATGTTGGGCGGACCTGCCCGCGGTCGGGCACGGTGAGGGCGAGCGGGATGACGAGATTCCCCCGGCCGCCGCGCGTCTGCTCGGAGGGGTTGTCGAATAGCCACTGAGGGTTCGGGTCCATCCAGACGGCCGGCATAAGGCGGATCTCAGGATCGATGCCGACCGCATTCTCCATCATCGTATCCACCCGCGCGAGCCACCACTCAAAGTACCCGTCAGCTTCGCTTGGCGCCGGGATCGGAGACCCGTCAATCACCGGTCGGAAGAGCTTCACGCCCGTCGCTGCGTAGTCGTTGTATCGCTGCAGATTTCCGTATGACGATGACCACAGAATCGGCGCCGTCGGCTGATTGTCGATGTGCAGCGTCGGTGTCCCCGCACGTGTCCGCACGTCACACTCTGGGAAGCCCTCGCCGCCCGCAACCGTCGCGCCACGGTCGACGCCGATGGAGAAATGCAGGCCATACCGATCAGTCGTCGCCCCGTCCGGAGCCGCCAGCTCGGCGCCGCCCTTAGGCGTTGATAGCAGCAGCGTCGCGGCCGTCTGTCGCGGCGCGTAGTCGGGCACTGGGACCGAGATCAGCACCTCATGCGCGCCCGCTTGCCATTCGCTCGTCTTCAGCACATCCTCCGCAAGGTGCGCGCCCCACAGTTCGTAGTCATGGTCCCGCCAGAGCGACGTCTCGCCGAGTCGCACCACCAGCGCGTAGTCTCGGCTCAGCGGCCCATCGCACTGAATGGTCGCTGCAATCTCGACCGTCTCCCCAGGCTTCACGGGAGTCGGCGTCACGGACAGCGCCGTCACGGTGACACGGCCTTCCGGAGCTACGTTCGGGTAAGGCACGTTCCATGACCAGTGCCAGCGCGTGTTTGGCCATTGCATGATGCGGCACGCGATCCAGCGGGTGTCGCTGAAGCCGGCTTTTCGCCAGTCCGGCACGATGCCCTGATCCTGTTGACCGGTCCACTGATCGTCGGTCACGATCAACTCGCGCGCCCCGTCCTGCCGGACGATGATTAGCTCCGCCAGCAACCCGTGGCTTCCGACCTCATAAACGTCGTCCGCCGACGCCGCCAGAACGTTCTCGCCCTCGACGAGCCACTCAACCGGGATCTCGCGCACCTCCGCCTCCCGCAGCGATCCCCCGTGGAGGCTCCCATGCCGCAACGCCGGACGGTTGTTGACCCAGAACTCATTCAGTCGGTCGAACGCGCACGCCAGGAGCCACGCCTCCGCGATCTCGCTCGGGTCGGCTATCTCGAAGCTCCGTCGGAAGTACCGTCGTGAGGGCTCGCGGTTGGGGATGTATAGCGATGGCTCCGGCCAGATCCATCTCGCCTGCCACTTGGGCGCCAGCTCGATCGGCAGCACGGTCTCCGGGCCTCTGACCTCGATCTCGCTGATCGAGAACTGCCCTGTCGGCGCGGACCGGACGACCAGTCGGATCGCCGTCGTGTGGATCGGCTCGTCCAGCGCGTGGACTTGCTCGGAATCGACGCCCGCGTCCTCGGCGTTGCCTGTCGCGATCTCAACCCAGGCATCGCCTCTCAGCGCCTCAATCGCATACTCGCCGACTGGCTCGACGGCGTCAAAGGGGCATTCAGGAAACTGGTTCAACGCGATCTCACGCACCTCAACCGGCACGCGCCACTCCACCCGCAGCCAAACGGGGAACGTCCCCTTCTCCGAGACCCACGCAGTGCTCGGCTTGCCGTCGGTGGTCTTCCCGGGTGAGAAGGTGAAGTTATCGACCGACGCCAGCGCTGTCGGCATTCCGCCCGAGGTCTGCAGACACAGGTTCACGAGGTCCTGCGAGGTCGCCGGGACGGACAGCGCCGCGAGCAGCGCGAGAGTCATGTGCATCGTTAGGCTCCTTAGCGGATCCAGTGGGGCACTGCGTCTTCCTCAAACGGGCCCGCCCGCAACGCGTCGATCTGCTCATCACTCAACATGCTGTAGAGGTACAGCCCCACCCCGTTGCCTGGCCATCTTCGTTGGCAGTAGCTGATGTGATCCGCCACCAGTTGGGCGTCGCGAGGGATCACGCTCCCCGCGTCGTCGCGGGTGTAGTTCCCTGGCAGATCGACGATGGCCTGGGGCTTGCCAGTCGCGGCGCGGACCGCGTTCACGGTCTCAAAACCTAGGTGCTCGCCATAGTCCATGTTGTAGACCACATCCACCCAACCCGCCTCGATCCACGGCAGCTCGTTGCGGCCTTGCGTGCCGGGCGCCGAAGTGGGGGGATGCACGTGCCCGTCGATGCTGACGATGAGTTCGGGTCTCAGCTTCCGTCCGCCCTCGGCCACGCGGGCTACGATATCGCTGATCGCCTCATCTTGCCACTCGATCACGCGGTCGATCGTGTTGCCGCTGTCGTCTCTCAGCTTCATGTCGTCGGCGAGTTCGGTGCCGTACTTGGCCTTGTACTCCGCCTGGCATTTGGGCCCTTGGCAGATGCCCCCGGTCCGGATGTAGTCGAGGTTGATGCCATCCACGTCGTAGCGCTCGATCGCCTCAAGCATCAGCTTCACGATGTAGTCTCTGAACTCCGGTCGATGGGCGTCGAAGAACCCCTTGGGCGTCCCGTCCTCCACGAACTCGGGGTGCAAGTCGTTCTCGCGCTTGCCCACGCAGAACCACGGGTGCACCTCAATTCCCTCGGCGTGACATTGCGTGACGAGTTCTTCCAGCGGATCGGTCGCCAACGCCGCGTAAGCGTCTTGCAGGCCGGGGTCCGCGGTTGGACCTGGGTATCGCGTCCCGCGACCGTGCCACACGCACGGGATGTAGACGTTGAATCCCGCCCGCTTCATCCTGTCGATGATGACCGGAATGTTCGTCGGATCGGACCACGGGTGGCCCTCGTCAAGCAGCGCCCGACTCTCGAGCACGAGGCCATTCTCGTCCCGCTCGAAGGTCGGATCCGGGCCAGCGAGCGTGTCCGTCAGCCACGCCCACTTGCGCCCCTGGATCTCAGCCCAACGCGATTCCTGCCCTCGGTATGCCGCCGCGATCTCGCTGTCAGTCAGCACGCGGCCATAGATCACCAGCTCATCAAACAGGCAGTCTGAAGGACGCTCGCCCGCCATTTCCGCCGCCCTGTCGGAACCGACGAACAGCCGCGTCCTGGGCTGGCGCGTCACATCGGTGGTCTTGAAGGTCGAGGCCACGTGCTCGCCGTTGAGGTAGATCGCCGCGCGCGCCGGGTCGCCGCCCGCCCAGGTGAGCGTGATGTGCTGCCATTCATTCAGGTGCTCGCCCATCGTCATCAACACGGGGGTGCTGGTATGCATGAACGCCTGGTTGTCGTAGACGAAGTACATCCGCCGCGCGCCGCCGCCCGTCTCCCACCATCCCTGACTCAGCGCGAAATACCCGGGCGGATCTCCGTCGAGCCCCATCGAGAGCAACGCGTGTGAGTCCTCCGTCGTCGCGTCCCACTCGGGCTTGATCCACAGCATCAGCGTGCCCGCGCTCATGTCGAGATTGCCCTCGGGGTCGAAGCTCAGGAAACCGTCTCCCGAGACCTTCAGGCCGCCGCCCCACTTGCCCTCGGCCACCAACTCCGCACCCTCGGCCTCAGCCGTGGCGTTGCCCTCGGCCTCGTCGGCGTCAAGCGAGTCATCGAAGTGCGCGATCAGCAGCGTGTCGGCGTCGGCCGACGGCGGGGCGGCCGGCTGACCGACGGCGGATACCGCGGCGAGTAAGGCAGCAACCGATGTGAGCACGTGCTTCCCCCTACTGGATGAGCTTTCGCCAGGCTTCGATCTTGGCCGCCACGTCCGGCGCGCCCTCGTAGATGTGTGTCAGACCGGCCTCGCCGGCGGTCGCCTCGAACTGGTCGATCAAGTCGCCGTATCCGGCGCCCACGTAGTCCGGCCCCCGCACCAGCTTCACGTACATGATCGGTAGTCGATCGCGCCGGACGCGGGCCAGTAGCGCCTCATCGTCGCCCGCGAGTTGCTCCGCTCTATCATACAGATCGGCGGCGCTATTGATGAACTCATCCGAGAGAAACGGGTGATCCATCTTGTAGCGGATCCCGCCCTCGGGCGCCGCGAGCGTGTCGGCGTGGTCGATCCCCGCCTGCCTGAGCATCAGGTTGTATTCCCAGATTGGCGGCGCCGCTTTGCCGAAGTAGCCATACACGAAGTCATGCATCAGCGCCCACACATCCCGCGAGGGCTCCCACAGCAGTTTCGCCATCACCCACGAGCGCATCGCGTCACGCTCGGCGCCACGCGCTTGGTAGGCGCCCTGGAGCATCACGCCCGTCGCGTTATGATCGACGAAGTACCGGATGTTGTCGGCCACCACGTCCATGTTCGGCATCGGCGCGGGGTAGTGGCTGAAGTTGACCTCATAGTCCCAGATGTGGATCTGGTCATGGACCGCCGACCAGGTCTCCATCATCGGCGCGAAGACATCGCTCTCCCTCGCCGCCGTGAACGGATGAGCCCACATGCACCGGTCCGTGCAAAGCCGGATCGCCACGTTGTCCCTCGGCCGGATTGTCTTCGGCGGGCTCGCCGTCTCCAGGTACGCCAGCGTTGAGACCGTCACGCGAGGGAACTCGTCCTCAATGGCCTCCGCGACACGGTTGACGAGGTAGAGATTGCTCGCCGCCTCCGAGCCTTCTTCCGTGTCCAGCGCCTTACATGTCTCGCACTGGCACGTGCGTCCGCCGTCTGTCTTGCTGACGCTGATCACGCGCGCATCGGGTTTCGCGCGCAGCATCCTCAGCGCCCCCTCAATCGCCGCCTCAATCGCACCGGGGTGGGTCATGCAGAGCTGATGAGCATTCCGCTCGCCATCCGCGTTCATCATGAACCACTCCGGGTGCGCCTCGAAATGCTCGCCCGGTGGCACGAGCGAATGCACCGTATGCACGAAGGCGGCGTACGTCGTATGCCCGCCATGCTCATCGGCGATGGGCGCGGATGGCGAGTTCGTCCGATTGCGCAGCGACCACGTCCCGTTGAACGCGGCGCTGTAATACGGGTCACGGATCATGAGCGGCGGCACGTAGCTACGCGCCACCGGCCTGAACTTCACCGTCGGCCGCTTCGGAATCCGGTTCGCCTCCGGGCTGTGCGAGTACCACCGAAGGCCCAAATCCTCCTCCAGCAGCGCGTAGACGGCGTAGATCGGGCCGCGTAGTTTTCCGCCCTTCAGGAAGATCCGGCCCTCCTCGACGTCGATGCTGTAGCCCTCGTCCCCAAGATCCCGGTCGGGGCCGCCCCGGCTCGTATCGCCGACACAGATCTCGTGCCAGGTGATCGAGCCATCCGGTTGGCGGAATTCGCCAATCGACACAGGCTCCGCGCCAATCGGGAATGTGGCTCCGGTCATCTCCCTGAGCCACCGGGCCAGATCGTCCGCCGCCTTCTGCTCCTGGGTCGTGGGCTCGGCGGGGACGAGGATCGAGTACTGCGTCTCGCCGGCCTCGGCGAGAGTGATCTCCGGGCCGGTGATGCCCTCGGGCCTCAGCGAGTTGGTCCATTGGCCGGGGAAGCTCTGCGCCGCAACGGTTGATGCCATCAACGCCCCGATCAGCAAGGCGGTGTTCGTCGTCATGATCCGACTCCCGCACGCGTGATTGCGAACCGTGCGTCTCCGTTCGCACCGGGCCCGTGGCATCCCTCCACGCGCCGGGCAGGTGCGGACGCGCCAGCGGGCCAACCAAACCACAACACTGCATCTCTCCCGTATAGGAGCACGCTCCATGCGTCCCTCGACATCGATCTCGGTCATCGCGCTTCTCGCGTTTGCGACCGTCGGCCTCGCGCAGGAGAATCTCTTCGTCAATTCCGGGTTCGAGGACATCGGCGCTGACGGGCGCCCGACCGACTGGCTGCCCGTCGACTTCGGCACCGGCGGGACGTTCGCCGTCGGCGACGATGGCGGCCACGCGGGCGACCACTACGTCATCCTCGGCGGAATCGAGGCCAAGAACCGCAGTTGCTGGCAGCAAGGGGTTCTCTGGGACGACGAGCACGTCGCGGCGACGGTCACCGGCTGGTACCGCACGGTTGGCGTCGCGGCCGGCGCCGGCAAGGGCGCGTCGATCCGGTTCTGTTTCAACGGTCAGGTAGGCGTTTGGGAACACCTTGACCTCAAGACCGCGTGGTATCCGCCCGCCGAGGAGTGGACGGAGATCCGGACGACTTACCCCGTGCCCGAGGGCACGAGCGAGATCTTCATCCAACCGTTCCAGTGGTACGCCATCGGCGAGACGCACTGGGACGACATGGCCATTCGCCCGGCGACCGAAGAGGAGGTGGAAGCGATGGCTATGGACCCGAGCATCGCCGTCGACCGTGATCCCGTCCACGGTCGGAACCTCCCGTACTGGCCCGCTGACGGCGAGACAGTCAAGCTCAACCCGCCGCCTTTCCGCTGGTTGCCCTCGGGCGCGACGGCGACCTACCGCCTTCAGATCGACCGCACGGACTCATTCGACGGCGACGGCCTCCGCGAATTCGCCGACATGCCTTGGTGCGCGAGAATGCTCAGCGGACCCCTCGCTACGGGGACCTGGCACTGGCGCTACGGCGTGGATGGCGTCCTTCGCAACACGGTCTGGAGCCAGGCCCGCGAGTTCACCGTGACCGAGGACGCCTCGCCTTGGCCCTATCCCGGCCGCGAAGCGCTCAAGGTCCCGGAGGGCCGGCCTCGGCTCTTCCTGACGCGCGACGAGTTGGCGGATTACCGGCAGCGCGCGAGTGAAGGCGACCTCAGGTCCATCGCCGATGGGCTGCTCGGGGTCGTTCGGAAGTATGCCGATGAGGAACTGGTGCCAGAACCCGACTTCCTGCCCAGCGGCGAAGCGCGCCGGAACGCCTACACGCTGACCTTCCGCGCCACCCGCCCGCCGATGGATCGGATGGAACGGATCGCTCTCGCCTACGTGCTCACCGGCGACGAAGAGGCTGCCGCCCAGGCCAAGCGCCGCGTGTTGCACTTCTTCTCGTGGGATCCGCAGGGCTCGACCGGCATCTTCCACAACGACGAGCCCGCGATGTGGATCATGATGCGCGGCACTCGCGCGTACGATTGGACTTACGATCTGTACACCGACGAAGAGCGCGAGATGATCGAGGGCGCGATGCGCGTCCGCGCGTCGGACTTCTACAAGCAGCTTCGCTCGATGCCGTTTGAGAACAACCCATTCTCCAGCCACCCGGGTCGCACCATCGGATTCTTGGGCGAGGCGGCGCTTGAGTTCCAGGACGAGTGGCCTGAGGCCAGCGAGTGGCTCGACTACATCACGCAGATCTACTGGGGCGTCTATCCGGCGTGGGGCAAGGACGATGGCGGCTGGAACGAGGGGCCGGGTTACTGGGGAGCGTACATGAGCTTTGGGATGCACTACGTCGTCGCGTTGCGCAACGCGACCGGGGTCGATCTCTCCCAGCGCCCGTTCTACAAGAACACGCCCTACTACCGCTTCTACATCACCCCGCCGCATACCCAGATGGCGCCCTTCGGCGACGGCACCCAGTGGAAGCCGAGCCGTCCCGGCGCGCTGATGTACTGGTTCAGCACTCTCACCCGCGATCCGGTCATCCGTTGGTACGCCGAGGCCCTCAACGCGGGTCCTGGGTCCGGGCCGCTCGCCGTCGTGCTGAAGGACGATTCCCTCGTCGGAGAGCCGCCGGATGACCTCCCGCAGTCGAGGCTATTCGAGGGCGTGGGCCTCGCGTGCCTGCATACGGACCTCGGCAATGGCGCCGAGGACGTCGGTTTCGCCATGCGCTCATCGCCGTACGGCGCGGTCTCTCATGGGCACAATGATCAGAACTGCTTCGTGCTTGAGGCCTACGGCGAGGCGCTGGCGATCGCGAGCGGCTACTACCCGAACTACAGCTCGCCCCATCACGACAAGTGGACGCGGCAGACGAAGGCCAAGTGCGGTATCACCATCGACGGCGGGATCGGCCAGGACCGGGGCTGGCAAGCCCAGGGGAAGATCACGGCGTTCAGCCATGGCGAGGATTTCGACCTCGTCATCGGCGATGCGACCGAAGCCTATGGCGGACGTCTGACTCGGGCCATCCGCGAGGTGGTTCACGTCCGTCCCGGGCTGTTCGTCATCCGCGATGACCTCGCCAGCGGTCAACCGCGCAGCTTCGAGTACTGGCTGCACGCCATCGATGAGATGCAGATCGACCAGGCCGCCGCGACGGTCTTCGCGCCGCGAAACACGGCCTCGCTCACGACCCGCTTCCTGCATCCAGCGGGCATCGACATCACCCAAACGAACGAGTTCGATCCTCACCCCGCATGGCCTCCAGACGTTGAATACGCGAAAAACTGGCACGTCACGGCAACCGTGCCTGAGTCGGTGGAAGCGACCGAGATTCTCTCCGTGTTGCTGCCATCCAAGGCGGGGGAGGAGAGCGATCTGCCGCTAACGGTCAGCCTCGAGACCGCAACCGCCCGCGGCGTTGAGATGACCTTCCCGGACGGGTCGAAGACCGTCGTGGGGTTTGCTCTTCCGGATGCCGCAGGCGACGCAAGCCTCGCGGCAATTACAACCGACGCGCGCGTGTTCGCCG
>CAZKUN010000015.1:21332-27338 GCA_964555935.1 uncultured Armatimonadia bacterium
TCGCCGTGTCCTACAATCCCGACGGCACGCCTCGCGCCTGGATGCAGCACGGCGGGGAGAAGCTGTCGAGCGGCGACAGGGACCTGCCTTAGTGTCGCCCTCGTAGGTCGGATCTCCAGATCCGACGGATCCGTCGCTGTCCGCTATTCGTCCGTGCCTGCGGGTCTCCTGACCCGCGTCTTTGTCCGTTACTCGACCCGCAGGCACGGGCTGTCACCTCGGCCCATAGTGCGGCAACTCATCGCCCAACTCGAACGCGCCTAGATCCGGCGCCTCGCCTCCGAATCCATCGTTGAAACCGGGCAGCGCGATCCCCGCGTCGATCGCGGCCGTGCCCTCCGCCAGCCTCAGGTCATTGTCGCCCAACTCATACCGCAACTCCGCGTCCGCCGGCGCCTCAACGCCGCTGGCGAAGACGCTGTCAATCCCGACCTCAACCGCGTGCCCGTACACCGGCGCCGAGTCACGCGCATCATCGATCGTCCCGTACCGCTCGCCGTTCCACTTCAGGAACAGCTCCCACGGGCCGCCGCCGAAGCCGTCGTAATCGAAGTCGCAGTCGACCATGGGCGCGGTGCTCTCGTAGGCGTAGTTGCCCGTCGTCCCGATGAACAGGTTGTTCCGAAAGACGCAGTTGCGGACAGGCTCGTTCGTCCAGAGCACCAGCGGCATGCCCGCCTTAACGGACGTGTTGTGCAGCATCAGCGCGCCCGACGGGCTGTTGTGCATCTTGAACGGTTCGCCCACAACGTTGTGCATGGCATTCCGGAAGATATATACCGGCCCGCCGAATATCGGCTGCACGGAAATCCCCTGGAACACGTTCGTCAGCCGGTTGAGGAAGCAGCGAGTGTTGCGCTCGGAGTAGTCCATCTCGATCCCGTCATCGGTCATCTCGCTGATCTCGTTGTGGTGGATATCGATCGCCTCGCACCGCTGCGATCCGAACGTGTCCACCGCGTCGGCGAAACCCCGAATCCGGTTGTAGCAGATATCATGTCCCGTGCCGGTGACCTGAATCCCGCGCGCGTTCTCAATCCCCTGCGTCCGCGGCCATGTCGACGGTCCCTCGATGGTGTTGTCCGAGATGAAGAACCCCCGCACCGCATCATTGCTGTTATTCGTGCAGGTGATTCCATACTCCACATCGCTGATGCGACACCTGCGGATGACGATGCGTGACGACCGATGCGCGACGATGCCGTAGTCAGCGTTGCGTATCCTCAGGCCCTCAAACCACACGTCATGGATGTCGCCCGCCGAGATCCCTCGCCCCTCGCCCTGCCCATCGATGACTGGCTTGCCCTCAGCCATCCACACGATCGGCGCCTCCGGCGTCCCGCTTTGCGTCGCGATGAACGTGCCCTCGTAGATGCCCTCCCGCACCACGAGCCAATCGCCCGGTTGCGCCGCGGCGTCAGCCGCCTCCAGCCCTCGGAACGGGTCATCTTTCGTCCCCGTGCCTCCGCCATTGCCTGGCGTCACGAATCGCATCCGCATGCCCTCAGGTATCACAGGCTCCGCGCGAGTTCTGGCCGTCAGCGTCTTCTGCCCTTCGCCGCCGCCAGGATCCGCCAGAGTCAGCCTCAACTCATACTCCGTGTCCGGCTCAAGCATCACGATGCTCCCCGCGAAGAGGCTCGCATCCTCGGGGACATCAAGCTGGCTGCCGTGCTCGCCGCCCTCGTTAGCGCCCTTCTCAACGCGGAACAGATCCGCGCCCGCGCGCCACTGCGCCTCGCCGGTCTCCCGGTACTCGACGCTCACTTTTGCGTTCCCATCATCGTCGCCGCTGATGATCCAATACGCGCCGAGCGAGTGCAGCGTCGGCGCCTCCAATACCGGATCGCCAAGCGGCGTCGCCGAATCGTCGGCGCCCGCGCATCCCGTCACGAAAACAAGCAGTAGACCGGCTAATCTGTTGACCATTGGATCGCATGCCTCCAGCGCGTGTTGGCGTCAGGTTCCAGCGTTCCCACCACAAGGCCTGCATGTCGGTGAGGGGGAACGTGCCCTTGCATTGCATAGCGCTAACTCCATGGGATGGTCCGATGCCATACTACAACGATCAGAAGAACCGTATCCTGCAGGCCTTCGTCGGCCGTATCGCCGAAGCCGCCTACACTCCCATCGGTGATCTCACCGTCGCCGCCTGGGCTACCAAGGAACCCGTCAGCTACGCGGACCGCTGCTCGGGGAACGAACTGGCGCTAGAGCCTGGCGACAAGTGGGGCGATCTCTTCGACTGCGCCTGGTTCCGCTTCACTGCCACGGTGCCCGACGCCGCCGCCGATAGCGATCTCGTCCTCCTCATCGATGTCAATGGCGAAGCGTGCGTCGTCGATGAGGCCGGCAATCCCGTTCAGGGGCTGACAAACGTCAGCTCCGGCTACGATCTCAGCCTCGGCATGCCGGGCAAGCGCGTTGTTCCGCTCGGCAGTGTCGCGCCCGGCGAGCCGATCGAGCTATGGGCCGACGCCGGCTGCAACGACCTCTTCGGGAACCTCAGGGGGAACGGGTGCCTCAAGGAAGCCCGCATCGCCATCCGCAATCCCAATCTCCACGCGCTGCAGTACGACTACGAAGTGCTCCATGACCTGATGCTGCAGCTCCCCGAGGAATCGCCCCGCCGCCAGCGCATCTTCGCCGCGCTCAGCGAGGTCGTGGTGCTCCTGCGCGACATGACCGACGACGAGGCCGCCTCTGCTCGCGAGATTCTCGCGCCGGAGTTGGCAAAGCATGGCGGCGATTCGTCACTGACAATTAGCGCCGTCGGCCACGCGCATATCGATCTCGCGTGGCTCTGGCCGATCCGCGAGACCATCCGCAAGGGCGCTCGCACCTTCTCGACCGTATTGCGCTCCATGGAGCAGTACCCCGACTACATTTTCGGCGCCAGCCAGCCCCAGCTCTTCCAGTGGATGAAGGATCACTACCCGACCGTCTATGACGAGATCCGCGCGCGCATTGAGGAGGGACGCTTCGAGGTCCAGGGCGCAATGTGGGTCGAGTCTGACACGAACGTCCCCAGCGGCGAGAGCCTCGTCCGACAGCTCCTCCATGGCAAGCGCTTCTACCGCGATGAGTTCGGCAAGGAGATCGACAATCTCTGGCTGCCGGATGTCTTCGGCTACTCCGCCGCGCTCCCGCAGATCCTCAAGAAAGCCGGCGTCGACACGTTCATGACGCAGAAGATGTCATGGAGCATCGTCAACCGCTTCCCCCATCACACGTTCCAGTGGCAGGGGATCGATGGCTCCCAAGTCCTCGCCCACATGCTCCCCGAGGAGACCTATAACAGCTCCGCCGCGCCGAGGGCCATCGCCAAGACTGCCACGGGCTTCGCGGACAAGACGGTCTCTGACCGTTGCCTGCTGCTGTTTGGCATTGGCGACGGTGGCGGCGGGCCGGGCGAGGAGCATTTGGAGCGCCTCGGGCGCGAGCGCAATCTCGATGGCCTCGTGCCGGTGGTTCAGGAGTCCGGGAAGGCCTTCTTCGACCGCATCGTCGACGGGGACGACTACCCCACCTGGGTCGGCGAACTGTACCTCGAGCGCCACCAGGGAACGTATACCACCCAGGCTCGCAGCAAGCGCTACAACCGCAAGCTCGAGTTCGCCCTCCGCGAGGCCGAGTGGGCTGCGTCGCTCGGCGCATCCGATTACCCGACGGACCAGCTCGACGAGATCTGGAAGGAAGTCCTCCTCTACCAGTTCCACGACATCCTGCCCGGCTCGTCCATCACCCGCGTCTACGATGAGTCGCTCGAACGCTACGCGAGACTCACGGAGCAGACCGATGCGCTCATCGCCCAAGCCGACGCCGCCCTGGTTGCCGACATCGACACCGGCGACATGCAGCAACCTGTCGTCGTGACGAACTCGCTCTCATGGGGGCGAGCCGAATACGTCCTGACCGACGCCGGCTGGGCTTGCGTCACCGTGCCGTCCATGGGCTATGTGACCATCGATACCGCCGACCTCCCGCCCGTCTCGGCCCCCGACGCCACGCCCAACTCCATCGAGAACGACCTGGTCCGCGCCGCCTTCGCCGACGATGGCTCCGTCCGCTCAGTGTTCGACAAGGTGGCCCAGCGCGAGGTCATCTTGGGGGGGGAGGCCGGCAATCGCCTCGCCGTCTACGACGACCCTGGCGACGCTTGGGACATCCCCATGGACTACGCCGACCGTCCACCGAAACACTTCGCGCTCGTGTCCAGCGAGGTCATCATCGACGGTCCGAAAGCCGGTGTTCGCCAGACCTACAAGTTCGGCGACTCCACCCTCGTGCAGGACGCTATTCTGACCACAGGCAGCGCCCGCCTCGACTTCGTCACTCGCGCCGACTGGCGTGAATCAGCGAAGATGCTCCGCACGTCCTTCCCCCTCGCTGTTCATGCCAGCGAGGCGACGTGCGAGATTCAGTTCGGCAGCATCAAGCGCCCCACGCACCGCAACACAACCTGGGACGTCGCCCGCTACGAGGTCTGCGCGCAGAAATGGGTCGATCTCTCCGAGCGCGGCTATGGCGTCGCCCTGCTGAACGACTGCAAGTACGGGCACAAGCTCCTCGACACCACCCTCGACATCGACCTTCTCCGGTCGCCCCACCACCCGGACCCGATGGCCGACCGCGCGGAGCACGAGTTCACCTACAGCCTGCTCCCGCACTGCGGCGATCACGTCGATGGCGGAGTCGTCCGCGAGGGATTCGAACTCAACGTCCCGCTCCGAGTTCACACGGCCTCTGGCGGCGGAGACCGCCCGGCAACCGCATCCCTGGTATCAGTCGACGCGCCGAACGTGGTCATCGATACGGTCAAGAAAGCGGAGGACTCAGGCGACCTCATCCTCAGGCTCTACGAGGCGCACGGGGCGTCGGCGCGAGCCGCCGTGTCATTTGGCTTCCCTATCGAATCGGCATCGCTCGTGGATCTGATGGAAGAGAACGACCAACCGGTCGACGTCGCCGGCGGTGGCGTCCAAGTCGCACTGTCGCCCTTCGAAATCCAAACGCTGAAGGTCCGACGGAGCGGGTGAATGGCCGACCTTCTGGTGATCGCCGACGATCTGACGGGCGCCTGCGATACGGGCGTGAAGTTCGCCGAGGCCGGCCTGCTGACCGAGATACTGGTCCATCCCAACGTGGACCTTGAGTCGGTCGACCCGTCGGTACAGGTCATCGTCGCCGACACCGAGAGCCGACACGTCGCGCCAGCCGAAGCCGCGGCCCGCGTTGAGCACGTAGCCGCTGAGGGCATCCGGGCCGGCGCCAGGCACTTCTACAAGAAGACCGACTCCACGCTCCGCGGAAATGTGGGGGCCGAACTCGACGCGCTCATGCGAGCCGCCGACGCGCAGTTCCTCGCCTTCGCTCCTGCATTCCCCGAGGCGGGGCGCGCTACAATCGGCGGGTGCCAGCACGTCGATGGCGTGCCGATTCACGAGTCGGCCTTCGCGGCGGATCCCCTCGCGCCCGTCACGTCCTCCTCTGTCGCGGAGATCATCGCCCGCCAGTGCGCGCGCCTAGTCACCATCGTTGCGCCGGGCGAGCCGCTCCCTGACACGGGCATCGCGGTCTTCGACGCCGAGACCGACGCCGATCTGACTCGCATCGCCCAAAGATTGGCGCGCGAGGGACGACTTCAGTTCACCGCCGGCTCGGGGGGCTTCGCGGGGCCCGTTGCGAGGTCGCTCGGATTGGCGCGCGCCCGAATCGCTGGCATCTCGGCTCGCGGGCCGATGCTCATATTGAGCGGCAGCCTCCAGGAGGTCGCGCTCCGCCAGGTCCGCCATGCTATCGGGGCCGGAGTCGCCGCGCGCCGCGTGACGATGGCGTGCGACGTGGGGGATGTCGCGGAATCGGCGGGTGGCCTTCTGTGGGATGGCCGGGACGTGTTGCTGTATACGGCCGGCGAGTCGGCTCACGTGCAGGCCGGCGCGTCCCAGGCGCTGTCACGTAAGATCGGCGCCATCGCGGAGCGGATCATCCGTCGCCCGGGCGGAA
>CAZKUN010000015.1:27348-69238 GCA_964555935.1 uncultured Armatimonadia bacterium
GAACGGGTAGTGTCGCCGTCTTCGGCGGCGAGACCGCGGCTGCGACACTCGCCGCTCTCGGCGCGAGCCGCATTTGGCCGCATCGAGAACTGTGGCCGGGCGTCGTCGAAGCATCCCTGCGGCTGGGCGACCGGGACGTGGGCCTCATCACGAAGTCCGGCGGCTTCGGGCCCGAGGACATCGTCACTCGCCTCATCGAACGCACCAATCGGGAGGAGCGGTAGAGATGGTCACCGGAATCACGATGGGCGACGCCTGCGGCGTCGGGCCTGAGATCATCCTGCGCGCATTCGCTGCTGGGCAGTTGCCTGAGAGCAGCATGGTCATTGGCGATCTCGGAGTGCTCCGCCGTTGCAGCGAGACGCTTGGCCTGGCCGAGCACCTCGTCGACGCCCTGCCCGTGCACGACATGGGCTTGCTCAGCGCCGACGACGTAACTCCCGGCCAGATCTCGCGCGAGTCCGGCAGTGCCGCTCTGGCCTACGTGGAATTCGCCACCGACGAAGCCCTGGCCGGGCGCCTCGACGCCATCGTGACGCTCCCGATGAACAAGGAAGCCACGCGTCTCTCGGCCCCCGACTTCACCGGACACACGGGCTACATTGCGAGCCTGTGTGGCGTGTCGGGCTACGCGATGATGCTCGCGACCGACGACTTGATCGCGACCCATGTCTCCACCCACGTCTCGCTCCGCGACGCCATCGACGCGGTTCAGCCTGAACGCATTCGCCAGGTCATCGACCTAACGGCTGACGCGGTCGCGAAGCTCCGGCGTAGCGGCCCGATCGCCGTCCTTGGGCTCAACCCTCATGCGGGCGAGGGCGGAGCCTTCGGCCGCGAAGAGATCGAGTCCATCGCTCCGGCCATTGAGTCTGCGGTCGCTAGTGGGATCGACGTCGTGGGCCCGTTGCCGCCCGACACCGTATTCGCGAAAGCGCGCGCGGGGGACTATAGCGCCGTGGTCTGCATGTACCACGATCAAGGGCACGTCCCAATGAAGCTGGTCGCCTTCGATGAAGCCGTCAACGTGACGCTCGGATTGCCGATCGTGCGGACCTCCGTGGATCACGGCACCGCCTTCGACATAGCCTGGCAGGGCCAGGCCTCAATGCAGAGCTTCATCAACGCTTGCGCCATGGCCCGCCAACTGGTCTAGCGCATATACACCGCGAAACACCGCGTCTCACCCGCCGCCAGTTCGAACGTAATCTCATCCGCCTCCGCCGTCAGCGGCGCCTCGGCGAACACCTCGCGGATCCGCACGATCTCTCGGAATCGCAACGTCTTCGTCCCGTCTGTCTGCCCGTGCAGCGCGATGATCCCATTGCCCGCGTAGAGCGCGTCACCGCGTTCGTGATACAGGTGAACGCCCGCTCGCCTCGCGATCCGCCTCAGCTCGCCACTCTTAGGATGCGCCGTCGGCGTCCACGACATCCGCCACGATCCGTGGTCCACATGCTGCCAGCCATCGCCCGTCGGCTCGATCCCCAGCAGCGCCTCCGACAGCGCGGGATCGTGCTCGACGCGCCCGCCCTTGTACCGTCCGATCCCCGCATCGCCCAGGAAGACCAGCGTCCGGCCCTCGGCCTTCAACCGGTTGATCGCCGCGCGTTCCTTGCCGGTCAGATCAAGCGCCAGGGGGAAGATGATCATCCGATACCTGCTCGCCTGCGAGATATCGCTCAGCAGGTATGTGTCATGCGGCGCTCCCAGCCGAGACAACTCGGCGATGACCTGCGTCATCCGGTTCAGATACGGCGACTCCGGCGCCAGCCGATAGCTGCTCTTGTCGTCTACGAAGACCGCAATCTCGGCCTTCGGCCGCCATCGACTGTCGTTCGTCTCGCCGAACTCTCGCATCTCCCCGAGCAGCGCCATAACGTCCGGATCGTCGTACCACCCGCCTTGCATGTCGAACCACCAGACGCCCGCTTGCCTCGCGACCACGTGCGCGAATTCGCGCTTCAGGATGCTCAGCGTCCCTGGCAGATCCTCCGCAGCCGACAGGCGATCGGCCGACAGATGCGTCCGGCTGTCTGCCTCATGGAACCAGATCTTCCCATGTCGCTTCAGCGACTCGGTGTAGGACATGAACGTGCTCGTCCCGCCGGGCTGGCGCTGCGAATACATCGCGGGGCTGCAGAAGTAATCGATGTCCGGGCAGCGCATGACCTCGCCCATCCCCAGGTGTTGGCTCTCTTGCATCTTCCCGCCATATTGCATCGCATACCCGTAGAAGAACCCGACAAGCCAATCGCGTCCGCCGCCTCGCTTCGCCGCCGCCGCGAGTGCCTGGATCGCCCGCGACGTGCCGCGCCAGTAGTAGTCGTAGAAGTCGATGATATCCTGGTGCTCGCCGGGCATCCGGAAGCGCCCGACATTTATCTCGCGTCTCTCGCGCGTCGGGATCTGCGCGCCGGCGAGGCTCGCGTCCCTGCCCCACGCCTCGCTGAGGGCGTCGTCGGTTTCGTACTTGTCGTCTAGGTACTCTCGCCACGCCTGCAGCGCCGGAGCGCTGAAGTCGCCGCGTTGATCCGACCACAGTCCCCACGACTGCCACTCGGCCGAGACCCCCGAGCAGATGTGGATCCCCATCACGTGGTCCGCGTAGGGCGAGTTTCGGATATAGCGCGAGTAATCCTCGATCCACTCACACGCCGCCTCCAGCCATGCCTCGGAGAACATCGACTGCGGTCCAGTCGTACCGTCGTCGAAGACTACGCGCTGGTCGGGGTGCTCCTCGAGCCACCATTCCGGTGCGGTCACGCCCACGCGCGGGAACATCAGCGCCTCGGGTTGCTGGCGCAGAGCCTCGAGGAATGGCGCGTCGCATCCGGTCGGGTCGAACCCCTCTGGCGTCGCGCCAATCCCGCCGCCGAGCGAGAGGAACCGGACGCCCGCCTCGGCCATCTGCGAGTAGTACCGGTCTCGATCTCCCACATGGTTGAGATACGCAAACGCGAAATCCGGCTTGCCGTTGATATGCACAGTCGGCGATCCGCGCCAGTTGCGAATCTCCGCACGCACGGGCTCAACCATCGCTGTGGCCTCCATCCGGAAGGTCAGCACCTCTTCGCCAATCGCCAGCGACGTGTTCGCCACGCCCACCAGCACCGAGTAATCGCCCGGCCAGATGTAGGGGAGAGAGGGGAGGGCGATCTCCGCCGGGTCGGACTCGCCGAACCAGATCAGGTCCCGACGTCCGGGGCGCGCGTTGTCGGTCCGAACCACAGCCACAGAGACTTCCTCCGGCAAGTCCTCGCCCGTCAACTCCACTCGCAGCGACACCGGTTCGGCGGGCAACTCGCCGTCCACCTCTACTCGCGCGATCTCGGCCTCGGGGCCAAGCGGCGGCACGTAGGCCCCATCACGCACGAACAGGAGGCAGTCCAGACACGCGTTGAAGCTGTCCGGATTGCTGAGTTCGATATCGACCTGCCCGCCCGGAACGGTGGCCCAACGCTCCCACACGTGGGCGACCGCGATCGGCTCGGTAATCGCGATCTGTTTCGGCTCGCCATTGATGCTGAGCGTGAACTCATAGTGCCCAGGCGCGCCGGCCCAATCGGCCACGCGCACCCACAGATTCCATTCGCCATCGGGCAGGTCGACCGTCTTCGTCGCGACCGCGTCGCGCTGGTTTGAGCCAAGCACCAGCCCTCCGCTCAGCCCCCACGCCGCCGATTCGCTCCGCGTGGGCGAGACGTGCCACTGGCCTGTCTGATCGAACGATTCAGCCTCAACGAGAATCGACCCCTCCGGCGCGCGGAGATGCATCTCGAGTTGGCAATGGCCATTCCCGGCGAGAATGGCGACAATAGCAGGCAGTATCAGCGTGATCATCCTCCTTGCGCGTGGCCCACCCTTCCCTTAACGGATGCCCCAGGCCTCCGGCCGGGCACGAGGACGCGGACCTGGTGGCGGCGAACGGCGTTGGTAGATCTGCAACGTTCTCGAATGCTCGCAACAGGTGGAACTCATGAGACACGTGATGATGGTGTTGGCTCTTTGCTCGATCCTGGCGTGCGTTGCCGTCTGCGCCGATGACGACGCGCCCGAGTGGAAGCCGCTGATGGACAGCGAGACGCTCGACGGCTGGCACGCCGTCGGCGATGGTGAGTGGACGGTCGAAGACGGCGAGTTTGTGGGCCGCGCGAACAACGAAGCGCTATACGGACTGCTGGTGAGCGACGATACGTTCGGCGACTTCACGGTGAAGTTCCAGTTCAAGTCCCCCAACGGCGACAGCGGCTTCTACATCCGCACAGTCATCGAAGAGCCCGAGAAGGCCAACGGCCTCCAAGTCCAGGTCGGTCCCGCGGGTTCTGGTTGTGGTGGCATCTATGAGAGCTACGGCCGCGGGTGGCTCTCCCAGCCGAAGGCCGACGACGAGAAGGAATACGTCAAGGCGGGCGAGTGGAACGAGATGGTCATCTCCGCCATAGGCGGCGACATCACCGTCAGCGTCAATGGCACGGAGACCGCCAAACTCGAGGGCGACGAGTCTCGCCCCGAAGGCCAATTGGCTCTGCAGATGCACTCCGGCTGCGTCATGGAGGTCCGCTTCAAAGACATCCGGATCCTGGAGGCCGGTGAGGGCGAATGAGCCGCCCGCTTGCTCTCGCGCTGGTCGCCGCGGCGGCAGTCGCCCACGGTGACAGCCAGCCTCTCGACAGCCTTGCCACCATCAGGCCTGGCATCAGGACGGGCTTCTCAAATGCAGGCTGGAAGTACGATCGCTACGACAACCTCGACTCGCTCGACGCCCACACGCGAATGGTTGTGGCCGACCTCGAAGGCCCGGGAATCATCCGCCACATCCATTCCGTCCGTCACCATCCCGCCGACCTGATGGCCCGTGGCATCGTGCTCGAGATCTGGTTTGACGATGCGCCTGAGCCGGCCGTGATGAGCCCGCTGGCGGACTTCTTCGGCGATGGGTGCGACGGCGCGAGCGAGTACTTCACCACGCCGCTGATCGAATGTGCCCCGTGGAGCTACAACTGCTATTTCCCCATGCCGTTCAAAGAGCGCGCGCGGGTCATTCTCCGCAACGACACCGACCTTGACGCGATGAACTACAGCTACGTCGAGTGGGAGCCGCTGCGCAAGTGGCGCAAGAGCCTGGGCTACTTCCACGCCTCCTACGCCCGCGACAGATTCCAACTCACGCCCGAGACCTCCCACACGTTCCTCGACCTTCGTGGCAATGGCCATCTTCTCGGCCGACAGTTCAGCGTCCGCACTGAGGAGCCGTTCTTCCGCGGGTTCAACGTGGTCATGGAGGGCAACAACGAGATCGACATCGACGGTGAGGAGCGCGCCGTCGACTACCTCGGCACCGAGGACTCATTCACCTTCAGTTGGGGGTTCCAGGAGACCTTCGCCGGCCTCCGCGCGGGGATGCCGCATGTGGTCCATGGCGACGTGAACGAACTATCGATCTATCGCTTCCACGATCACATGCCCATTCGGTTCAGACACGGGCTGACGTGGCGGATCAACTGGCGGGAAGAGAAGACCTTCACCCGAATGCCGGCGTGGGGCGATGCGGTCGATCGCCACGGGTGCATGGTTGACTATGCAACGGTTCATTACTGGTACGAGGACGATCCTGGCAGTTACGAACATCAGGCGCTAGCCGAGGTTGGCTTGCGGGGCAACCTGCTCCCCCTCACGGATGGCGATCTCCTCGCGCGCCTTGCCGCCATGCCTGTCGACGATCGGCCGGGCAACACCTTCGACGCTGAGCCTGATATCGCCCGAGCGCGCGTCCTGAATGCCTACAGAAACACTCACCCGTTCTGGATCGATGAGCCCCAACCGATAGGCGGGCACCCGGGCAACCCAAATCCCGGCCGTCAGGGCATCCTGGCCGTCCACGCGGCGGGCGTGGCGACGCCTGCTTACGTGCTGCTGAAGTTGCCGATCCCCGATGGCGACGCCCCTCGGCTGCGCGTCGTCGTCTCCGGCGATCCCTATGAGACTCCAGGCATCGGCGACTTCGTATTGCGCGCGGGCGTGGCGGTTGACGACGCTCTGCAGTGGCTGGGCGAGCGAATCGTCGCGGCGGGCGATCCGCCCAGCGAAACCAATTGGCAGACCATCGACCTCGAGTTGCCGGACCTGGCCCTTGACCAACTTGGCGTGGTCCTTGAGGTCGCCTACGGTGGAGCCACTCCGGGCGTGAACGAAGAAGCATTCCTCGACGAGATCAGCATCGTGACGGGAGCGAAGGGGCAACCATGAGATACCTGACACTGTTGGCGGTGTGCGCGGCGTCCGCATCACTTGCGTCGGCTCAGATGAACCTCGCTCAGCTCCGTGCCATGCGCCACGAAGCCGCCCATCGTCCGCGCCGCCTCATCTTCAACAACGATGGCGATGACGTCATCTACACGAAGAAAGAGCCGACCGCCGAGGCTCTTCTCGCGCTCCGCACCACGCCGCTCTTGGGCAGCCAAGTCGACAGCATCTTCTACAGCAACTCGCTCTGCTTCGGCCACGCGCTGTTTGATAGCGACGTCATGGAGCCGTTCACCTGCGCCGATGAGATGTTCAGCAACAACGGCCTGCCTCAGCTCATGGAACGTGACATCGCCCCAATCGGCGTGATGGCCGACTTCGGCCACGCGAACGGTATCGAGATGTTCTGGGACATGCGGATGAACGATACCCATGACGCCATGATCGGTGGCTACGGTCCGTACCTGCGGCCTCAGTTCAAGCTCGACAATCCCGAGTACCTCGTTGGTTCCGAGGAGAAAACGCCTCCCCACGGGCCGTGGACGTCCGTCAACTTCGCCGAGCCCGCCGTTCGCGATCTGGCCTATCGCTTCTTCGAGGAAGTCTGCACGAAGTTCGACGTAGACGGCATCGAGTTGGATTTCTTCCGCCACGCCTGCTTCTTCAAGAGCGTCGCCTGGGGCGACAAGGCCAGCCAGGAAGAACTCGACATGATGACCGACCTCATCCGCCAGACTCGCGCCATGACCGAGCGCGAGGGGATGCGCCGAGGTCGGCCAATTCTCGTTGCCATTCGCATCCCCGACTCTGTCGACTACTGCCGCGACATCGGACTCGACGTTGAGACATGGTTGGACGAGGGCCTCGTCGACATCCTCAGCGGGACATGCTACTTCCAGCTCAACCCGTGGGAGTACCTCGTTGACCTGGGGCACCGCTACGGCGTGCCCGTCTATCCATCGCTCAGCGAATCGCGTGTCTCGGGCGAGACGCGCTTCCGCCGCGGCTCCATCGAGAGCTACCGGGCCCGCGCTGCCCAGGTCTGGCAGGCCGGCGCCGACGGCGTCTACATGTTCAACTACTTCAACCCGCGCGGCGATGTCTGGCGAGAACTCGGCGACCGCGACGCCTTGCGCAGCATGGACAAGCTCTACTTCGTCGCGCCACGCAACGGTTCGCCTACCAGTTATCTTGCGGATGGCGCCCGGCATCAGAATGTCCCCATCCTCACGCCCAGCAACCCGTGGCTTGTCCCGAGTGGCGCGCCGGCGGAGATTCCGCTACCCATTGGCGACGATCTCACCTGGGCCGTTGGCGAAGGCCTGCAGCCCAAGGTCACGTGTCACGTGCGGACCATCGGCTCCGGCGACGTTGAGGTCGCGATAAACGGTCACTCCCTCTCCGAGCCGGTCGAAGTTGAGGGCTGGCTCGACTATGACGTCCCGCCGGCTGCGGTGAAGACAGGCGACAACGTCGTCGCCTTGCGAGCCGATCCGCCGGCCGATGCCGGCGAATGGAGCCTCACCTACGATGGCTCATCCCTGCCCGAAATGCCCTGGCAGGAGATGGGGTTCTACGGGGGATGCGTCACCGAGGTCGTCGATGGGGCGCTCCTGATCGCGGATCGCGGCACGGAAGGCGGGAACTACGCCTTCTACCAGTACCCGTGCTTCATCCAGCCCGAGGATGAGTCGATCATCGAGTTCCGCGCCAAGGTCATCTCCGACTGGAGCAGCGTGATGGTGGAGAATGGCACTGCCGGCGAGGAGATCCAGCTCTATCCCGACCGCGTCAAGGGACGCCACACGAGCGCGGTATACATGATGGACACCACCGACGACTTCCACACCTACCGCATGGTCCTGCAGGGCGATGACTACCGGGTTTACGTTGATGGCGAGTTGCGCCTTGATGGCGAGGGGCTCTTCACGCGCCCCGCGCACAACGGTCGGAGCGGCGTCATGTTCGGCGCGGCAAACAGCGGCAGTCTCGGCGAAGCGCTCTGGCAGTCGGTCAAGGTCCGCAGCCACGCTGCAACCCTAATCGACCTCGCTCTGTCTATCGACTACCAGGAAGGGTAGACGCGGCTTCGTGGCACCCGTAGGTCGGATCTCCAGATCCGACGGGGCCGGTTCGGGGCGCATCGAGATCGTCTCTAGTTCTCCCGCCTCACTCGGAACGGGATGATCGCCCGTCCTTGCGTCTCCACCGGCCCGGCGATCGCCACGACGCGCGCCTCATGCTCGCCATCAGCCAGCTCCCGCGCGTCGAGCACGATCCGCTCGCCGGGCAGGCACGTCTGGCGTCGGACACCATCCACGAACAGTTCATACCTCGCCACCGGCTGATCACCCTCCGCCGTCGCCGTCAGCCGACGCGTGCCCTTCACCGTCGCCCCCGGCTGCAGCCCCTTCACGCTCACCACTGGCGCCGTCGCCCACGGCTGACACAGCGGATCGCCAACGAGAAGCTGTTGGTACGGGGCCTTTACCGACTGGTAGAACGCCTCACCCAGCGAGCACCCGCTGGCGTAGAACACGTGCATGAAGGGCGTCGGGAACTTGGTCGGCGTGTTGTACGGTTCTTTCACCGTCCCGCACGCCCCCGCCGCGCCGTGGCGCATGAGCTCGCTCAGCAGCGTCTGGTTCGTGCCGGTCATCACGCCGCCGAAGCTCGTGAGGTGGTCGCAGAACGCTCCCGGCAGAATGGTGCTGCCGCTCTCTTCCCACGAGAATTTCGCGATGCCGATCATCGCCCCGACCACATCCAGCTTGCTATCCGGCAGCACGCCGTCGATGACCTCGGCTTGCACTCCGAGTTCCCCCAGCGCCTTGGCCGCAGCCTCAAACGCCCACTGGCGCGGACCCGTGCGCGCCCGGTCCTTTGAGACCATGTAGTAGACCGTACCCGTCGGGCGCGATCCATCCGCCGCCACGCTTGCGCGCAGACCCGTCAGCGCCTCCTCGCGCGTGTTCGTCTTCTCACTCACATGCGCCAGCATCGCCGAGATGACGTATCGCCTGCCGACTTTCGCTGGCTCGCCTGCTCGGTTCCATTGCTTGCGCGCGCTGAACGCCGCCGGTGGCTCGCTCTCCAACTCCACCTCGCGCATCTGCTGCAGCAGCGCCTTGTAGTCATCGCGTTCCCGGAGTGACGCCAGGTCGCGATCCGCATCGGCCATTTCCCCGCGCCACCAGCCCGCCTCATAGGCCGCCGTCAGCGCCGCCATGGCCTCATCGGGCTTGCCTTGCAGGGCCGCAATACACGCCAGGTCGTACGGCAGTTCTGCATTCGCTGGGTGCGATTCAGATAGCTGCTGCAGGATCTCCGCGGCGCGCGCGAGCGCTGCCAGAGCCTCGGATGCCAGCGGCACCTTCGCGTCTCGCGCCTCCTTCTCGGCCTTCCTGAACTGCGCCAGCAGCGCGTGCAGCTCCGATCGCAGCGCTATGTCCGCCTCATCCCACGGCTCGTCCGGTCGCTCCTGTTTGAGCCGTCGCGCGTACCAGTTGGCATCCAGCGCCAGGTAGTCTGTATCGTCGGCGAGCACCATCTCGCCGAAGTAGGTGGCGCCCGTCAGCGACGCGGGCTGAGTGATGACGCGCCGGAAGCGCTTGCCCTCCATGTCAGCGCTGACGTCTACCGCGTGAGGGAAGCCCGCCGAGTAGATGACGTAGTCGATCTGCTCTGCGATCCCGCGCTCCTCCGCCGCACCCGTCAGTGGGCGCAATATGTGCTCGCGGAGGTCCGCGGCCTTGATGACCGGGACCTCCGGCACGCTCTCCAGACGCACAACGTTGCAGGCCGGGATGCCACGCAACCGGACGTACTCGTCCGCGATGACCACCGAGTCCTCGCTGTTGGCGTTGACGACAATCAGCGCGTTCTCGGGACCGCCGCCGGCCCATGTTGGCGACGCGATCCACATCGCGGCGAGTGCTAGGAATGAGCATGCCATCGCATTGAGCCTCCGTCGCGCGGTTCGCCGACGCCGGAAGCTTGGCCTCGTGGGGAGGTGATCGGCGCGTCCACAGCGGATCATCACCCGCGCGCCAACTCGCCTCAGCCAAGGAGACTCCGCATGTTTCTCGATGTCCACGTCCACACGCGGCTCTACCCGGGACCCGAGCGGCTTTCCGGCGGAACGTACGCGACGCCCGAGCAGCTCATGGCGATGCTCAAGCCTCACGGAGTCAAGCGCGCCGTGATCCTGCCCGGCGTGAATCCCGAGTGCATGATGGTCCCTCAGGGGATCGGCGAGGTCCTGGCGATCGTTGAGCAATACCCGGACTTCTTCATCCCGTTCCTCAACGTTGACCCTCGCGCCGTCGCCAACTCGCCCAGCGCCGATCTTGGCCACGTGATGCGCTTCTGGAAGGAGCGCGGTTGCAGGGGCATCGGTGAGGTCTGCGCGTGCCTGCGGTTTGATGATCCGCTCTACGAGAACCTCTTCCGCCACGCCCAGGAGAACGAACTGCCCATCACATTCCACCTCGCTCCCGAGGACACCGGATTCTACGGTATCGTCGATGACCTTGGACTTCCCGGCCTCGAAGGCGCCTTGCGCAAGTTCCCGGACCTCAAGTTCATCGGCCACTCCCAGCCCTTCTGGGCGGAGATAAGCGGCGATCTCACCGGGGAAGAGCGCAACGGCTACCCCAAGGGCCCTGTCACTCCCGGCGGCGTGGTGGCGCGGCTCTTCGACGAGTACCCGAACCTCTATGGCGATCTCTCACCCGCCGCGGGCAGCGGATTCAACGCCATCAACCGCGACCCCGAGTTTGGCTACGCCTTCCTGGAGAAGCACCAGGATCGCATGCTCTTCGGCTCCGACATCTGCGATCCACGCAATCCGCTCGACCTCATCTTCTTCCTCAATGATGCCGTCGAGAATGGCAACCTTACCCGCCAAGCCTACGAGAAGATCTGCTACGGCAACGCGGAGAAGCTGCTGGGAGTGTCCATCCTGTAGGAGGGGTTTCAACCCCGACGCCGTTGCTGTCGCCGTCGTAGGTCGGATCTCCAGGGAAACTCCCAGGGAAACTCGCCGTCTGAGTTTCCAAGTTTCCACGACGCCGTTCGCTCGTGCTCAAGGAGCGCCCATATGGTCACCGTCGAGAATACGTGGAAAGAAGTCGAAGACAGCGGCGCGGAGATCGTCATCATTCCCATCGGCGCCGTCGAACAACACGGGCCTCACTTGCCGCTCGGGACTGACTGGTACGCGGCCGATCGAGTGGCGGCGCAGGTCGGCGAGCAGCTCAACGCTTACGTCCTTCCCGCGCTCCCCATCAGCAATTCTCAGGAGCATCTCGATTTCCGCGGCTCGGTTTCGCTTCGGCCTCAGACGCTCGCGCTCGTGCTTGAGGACATCATCCTCTCGCTCGCGCACCAGGGCTTTGGCAAGTTCGTCATCGTCAACTCGCACGGGGGCAACTGGGTGGTGAAGCCGACCATCCGCGATATCAACTTCCGCCATCCTGAGCTGATGGTCATCATGAGCAACGGCACGATGCCTGGCGATTCCGCTGCGATCCCGCCCGAGATCCACGCCGGAGCGGGGGAGACGGGCGCGATGCTGTCCTCACGTCCCGAGTTGGTGAAAGACGGCGCCGATGACTTCACCCCATCTCACGGGCGCGAGTATCTCGATTACGTGGGCATGAAGAAGGTCTCGCCGACCGGCGTCTGGGGCATGCCCTCCGAGGCCGATGCTGAGGCAGACCGGACCGCACACATCCAGCATTCCGTCGACTACATCCACGCAACATTCGCCGAAATCGAGCGCCTCCGCGGCTGTGACTAGAGCGCTCAGCCGCCGTTGTAGGGGCGCGATTCATCGCGCCCTGCCGCCCGTTGACCTAGGAGCCACTTCTATGACCAAACCGCGCATCCATCTCGTCTGCAATGCCCACCTTGATCCGGTGTGGCAATGGGAGTGGGAGGAGGGGGCCGCCGAGGCCGTCTCCACGTTCCGCGTGGCCGCGGATCTGTGTGAGGAATTCCCCGGCTTCATCTTCTGCCACAACGAGGTCATCCTCTACGAGTGGGTCGAGGAGTATGAGCCCGCCCTGTTTAAACGCATCCAGCGACTCGTGAGTGAGGGCAAGTGGCACATCATGGGCGGCTGGTATCTCCAGCCCGACTGCAACATGCCCAGCGGCGAGTCATTCGTCCGCCAGATCCTCCTCGGCCGACGCTACTTCGCCGAGAAGTTCGACGCCCGCCCGACCACGGCGCTCAACCTCGACCCCTTCGGCCACACGCGAGGGCTCGCCCAAATCCTCGCCAAGTCCGGCTTCGATTCCTACCTCTTCTGCCGTCCGGGCGAGACCGACTGCCCGCTGCCCGCCGGTCCCTTCAACTGGGTCGGCTACGACGGCTCGGAGGTGATGGCAACTCGTATCCTGCACTACAACTCGCCCCTCTACGGCGCTCGCGCTAAAGTCGAAGCCTGGGCAGAGGCCAATCCCGACGTCCCGTGCGGACTCGTGCCATGGGGCGTTGGCAACCACGGGGGCGGGCCGTCGCGCCGCGACCTTGAGGACCTCGGCGCGCTGATCGACGAATGCGACGACCGCGAGATCATCCACTCCACGCCCGAGGCCTTCTACGCCGAGATAGCCGAGACCCGCGCCGATCTGCCGCGCCACGAGGCTGACATCAACCCTTGGGCGGTGGGGTGTTACACGTCGCAAATCCGGCTGAAGCAGAAGCATCGCGAACTTGAGAACGAACTCTTCGCGCTTGAGCGCATGGCATCGTCCGCGGCGGCTCAGGGGCTCATGGACTACCCCGCCGACGAGATCCACCAGGCCCTCCGCGATCTCGCCACGGCCCAGTTCCACGACATCCTCCCCGGCTCGTCCATCCAGGCCGTCGAGGACACCTCGCTCCGCATGATGGACCATGGCCTCGAGATCGTCTCAAGGGCCAAGGCCCGCGCGTTCTTCTCCCTCGCGAGCGGCCAACCGAAAGCCGCCGAGGGAGAGATTCCAATCCTCGTTTACAACCCGCACCCCTACCCCATCCGCACGGTGGTGGAGTGTGAGTTCATGTTGGCAGACCAGAACTGGGAGGATGCCTTCACCAACGCCTCCGTCTACCGAGGCGATGAGGCTGTCCCCTCTCAGGTCGAGAAGGAAGCCTCCAATCTCAACCTCGATTGGCGCAAGCGCGTCGCGTTCGAAGCCGAGTTGCTGCCATCGCAGATGAACCGCTTCGACTGCAAGCTCGAGACGCTCGATGCCAAACCTGCTCTGTCCACGCCGTCTGGCGATTCCATCGTGCATCGGACCGACGATCTGGAAACCGTCATCAATACCCAGACGGGGTTGCTCGACCGCCTCAGCATTGGTGGTGTCGACTACATCAGGCCCGGCGCCTTCGAGCCGCTCGTGCTCGTCGACAACGAGGATCCCTGGGGCATGTTGGTACGTTCCTTCCGCGAAGTCGAGGGAAGCTTCGAGCTGATGTCATCCGAGGAGACCACTCGGTTCGCCGGCGTCACCCAGGCGACCCTCGATCCCGTCCGCATCGTCGAAGACGGCCCTGTCCGCACGGTCGTCGAGGCCTCCTTCAGCTACGGGCGGTCTGCCGTCGTGCTGACGTACAGGTTGCCGAAGCGCGGAACCGAGATTGAGGTCGAGGTCCGCGTGCTGTGGAACGAGAAAGACCGGGCGCTGAAGCTGTCCATCCCCGTCACGGGCGACGGCCACCGCTTCCTCGGCCAGGTCGCCTACGGTGTCGAGGAGTTGCCGACCAACGGCGATGAGATCATCGCGCAGAAGTGGGTGGCCGCGTGCTCGGGCGGCGGGGCGCTCACGTGCATCAACGACGGCATCTACGGGAGCGATTTCTCCGAAGACGGGCTCCGACTCACTCTTCTGCGTTCGCCCGGATTCTGCGCCCACCCCATCGGCGACCGGCCCATCGTCCCGCAAGATAGGTTCACGGCTCGGAGCGATCAAGGCGAGCGCTTATTCCACTTCCGCCTCAACGCCGGCCCCGAGGCCAGCCGACTCGAGCAGATCCAGCGCGAGGCCCTCGCCATGAACGAGCGACCCATGGCGCTCTCGTTCTTCCCATCCGGGGACGGGGAGAAGCCGAAGCCACTCGCCGTCATCCATGGCGACGGCGCGGTCGTGCCGACGGTGAAGCGCGCCGAGGATGGCGACGGTTACATCGTCCGCCTCTTCGAGCCCACGGGAAACGCGCGGACGGTTTCGCTGGAGTTGCCGTGGCTGAGCAAGACGGTGAGCATCGACTTGGGAGCCTACGAGATCAGGTCGCTTCGAGTCGATGCTGGCAGCGGTGATACCACGGAGGTGAACCTCATTGAGGAGTGAACTCGTGCTTCTTGCACTTTGCGCGGCCGCGGGCGCCGATGACGCTAGGCCGGGACTGACCGTCGTCGAGGGACGCATCCACAAAGACGGCAAGCCCTATCGCGCCTTCGGGGTCAACTACTGCGACATGTTCGAGGAGTTGATCCACGATCCCCTCAGCGAGCGCACGCTTGACGGCCTGCGCCACCTGGGCGAGAAGGGAGTTCCCTACGTCCGCTTCTGGTCGTGCGGGTTTTGGCCGAGCGATTGGGACCTCTACTTCGAGGACAAAGACGAGTGGTTCCGCCGTATGGATCTCCTGGTGAAGACCGCCGAGGAAGCCGACGTTGGGTTGATCCCCAGCGTGTTCTGGCGCATCGCGACGTACCCCGATATCTTCGACGAATATGCGGACGCCTGGGGCGATCCCGAGAGCCAGACGCGGCAGTTCATGAGCGCCTACGTCGCCGAACTCGTCACGCGCTACAAGGACTCGCCGGCCATCTGGGGCTGGGAGTTCGCGAACGAGGTGAATCTCGGCTGCAACCTGCCCAATGGAATGGAATTCCTCGGTCGAGAGATCCCTCACCTCAAGGTCAATCTTGAAAAGCACGAGCGCAACCTGTTGACGTATGAGATCGCGGACAGGGCTTTCCGCGCCTTCGCTCAGGAGGTCCGCAAGATCGACGACTACCGGTTCATCACCACAGGCAACTCAGAGCCGCGGCCTTACGCGTATCATAATCGCACGGAGAACTCGTGGGACGCTGATACCATCGAGCAGGCGCGCGAAGTCTACACGTGGATGAACCCGGAGCCGATGAACGTGGTCTCGATGCACTTCTACCCGAGGCCCGTCGAGGCTCCCGTTTACGCCGGCGCCGAGGGAATCGCCGAAGTGCTCGCGCTCAACGCGTCGCTCGCGGGGGAGCTAGGCATGCCGCTCTTCGTCGGCGAGTTCGCCGCCTCCGCCAGCGACAAGGACGGCGCGCTTTCGATGGACGAGTTCAAGCAACTCCAGACCAACATTCTCGACGGTATCGCCGCCTCGGGCGCGGATCTGGCGGCGCATTGGGTCTTCGACTACTCGAAGGACAGAGAGGGCCCCGGCCTCGTTCGGGCGGAGAATGAGTATTCCTGGGTGCTGGACCAACTTGTAGAATACAACGAGAAGCTTGCAGTCGAGGGAAGATAGAGGTGAGGCGTGACGGCATCGCGCGAGGGCCGAGAGGTCTTCAGACAGTTGCACGAGACTCCCGCCTTCGGGACGGATGGCTTCGACCTCGAAGGGCTGCGCCTGGGCATGGCGACTCGCCGCGAGCCCGCTGACGAGACGGTCCTGTGCAGGCAGACCGAGGTGGGGGACCTCCACGCGGAGTGGGTGCTCGCCGAGGGCGCCAACCCGGACGCGCGCCTCCTCTACCTGCACGGGGGCGGGTATGTCTCCGGATCGGGCGCGTTCTATCTCACGCTCGCGGCGAGGTTGTCGGCGGCGGCGCGGTGCGCCGTCCTTCTGCCGGACTACCGGCTGGCGCCGGAGCATCGCTTCCCGGCGGGCGTTGAGGATTGCGTTCAGGCGTGTGAGTGGCTGCGGGCCTCAGGCCCCGACGGACCGGCGCCGGCGGAGGCCGTCTTCATCGCTGGGGATTCAGCCGGCGGCGGGTTGACCTTGGCGACCTTGCTCGCGCTTCGCGATCAGCGACGGTCGTTGCCCGATGCAGGCATCACGCTGTCGGCGTTCACCGATCTCACCCTCGCCGGGGAGTCGATCCGGTCGGAGGCGGACCACGATCCGATCATGAACCCCTGCGCTCTTCCCGACTTCGTGGACCTCTACGCCGACGAGGCCGACTTCCTCGATCCGCTCGCCTCACCGGTGTTCGGCGAGTATACCGGCATCCCGCCGCTGTTGATGCAGGTGGGCGAACATGAGATCATCCGCGACGACAGCACTCGCGCGGCCGCCAGGGCCCAATCAGCCGGCGTCGATGTAACGCTGGAGGTCTTCCCGGGGATGTTCCACGTCTTCCAGTCCCACGAGCCGTTGCTCCCCGAAGGCCGCCAAGCCATCGACAGCATCGCCCGCTTCATGCGGGAGTGTCGGGAACCGTAGTACAGTTTCACCGGTCCCTCACGACCTCCACAATCGTCCCTCCGCCAAGCACCACATCGTCGTCGTAGAGCACCGCCGCCTGTCCCGGCGCCGGCGCGCGTTGCGGCTTCTCGAAACGAATCCTGGCCCGATCTCCCTCCAGCCGCTCAACCGTCGCCCGACTCTCCGGCCCTCGATACCTCGTCATGACCGACGCCTCGAGTGTCGCCTCCGTCGCCCGGAGCACCAGGCCGCCCACGATGACCTCTGACGCAAAGACCGCCGCCTCCGCTCCCACGATGACCGCGTTCCTCTC
This sequence comes from uncultured Armatimonadia bacterium, assembly GCA_964555935.1. Taxonomy (GTDB): domain Bacteria; phylum Armatimonadota; class Zipacnadia; order Zipacnadales; family VGFC01; genus CAZKUN01. The sequence goes on from CAZKUN010000015.1 coordinate 44,327, forward strand.
CGCATCGACCTCGACCACGTACCATGGCCCGCCCGCCAGGCCCAAGCCCTTCCGCTGTCCGGGCGTGTACGCCTGATACCCCACGTGTTCGCCGATCACGCTGCCTGCGAGATCCAGGATCGGCCCTGGCCTCACAGCCCCCGGTCGCCGCTCCGAAATCAGCCGCACGTAGTCGTCATCCGGCACGAAGCAGATCTCCTGGCTCTCGTCGCGATCTGCAGTCGCCAAACCCGCCTCCGCCGCGATGGCCCGGATCTCCGGCTTCTCGTACGCGCCGCACGGAAACAGCGTCCGCGACAGCTCATCCCGAGTCAGCATGTACAGCGCGTACGATTGGTCCTTCGATCGATCCGCGCCGCGCTTCAGCACGGACCCATTCTCGACGCGCGCGTAGTGCCCGGTCGCGATCGCGTCTGCGCCGAGCTTGTCGACCCATTTCAGCAGCGCGCCCCACTTCACCAGGCGATTGCATTCGATGCACGGGTTCGGCGTTTGGCCCGCCGCGTATGCCTCGACAAACGGTTCGATAACCGTCTCCTCAAACACGGAGCGGAAGTTGATGACATAGTGCTCGATCCCAATCTGCCGGCAGACGTCGGCCGCATCCATCGCCGATTCCGCGCCACAGCACCCCGCCGCGCGCACGCCCCCCATGTCGCCCGTCGGGCACCAGATGTCCATCGTCACGCCCGTGACGACGTGCCCCTCGCGCGCGAGAAGCACTGCGGCGACCGAGGAATCGACTCCGCCTGACATCGCTACAACAATGTGGTTAGGGGACATGGGTCGGTGGTCCGACTTGTGAAGCCGTCTGGCGAGGCCGAATGGGGGATGCGCGTGGCGCGGGCATTCCTGCCCGCGGCCGTCCCATCCGGCCCGTGTCGTCGTGTCATTCCCGCCTACTCGCCCGCCTTACCGGGCGCCGGTCCGATGGCATCAGCGCGCTTGCGGATGTTGCGGTCGTAGTGCTCGTCAGCGGTGTCCTTGATGTCCTTCAGGACGCCGTATAGTATCGGCGTCGGCAGCAGCAGGTTCCAGAGCACGAACGGCGCCGCCCACCCGCCGATCAGAATCAGCCCAATCAGAACCGACACGAACAGCGCGGCGATGACCGCCTCAACCGCATACGTGGCCAGCCCGCCGGCGGACCAGTCGCGCGCGTCGCGCTGGCGGCTGACTTGGTCCGCGATGTCGACGTAGTACCACGACATCAGCGCCCACACGACGCCGACAACAATGCAGCCCTGGATCCACAGCCCGAGCATCCGCCACAGGGCTAGCAACACGCCCGCCTTATCCACGGCTAGCGCCGCTGATCGCGCGTCCGGGGAGGCCAGCAAGATGATATCAACAATGATCGCCAGAGCGGGCAGCACCCACATCGCGTGCGGCTGCAGGTAAATCGGCGCCGGCACGCGCGGCATCGTATCGCAGCGCTCGCGTAGTTCGTCCTCGGCCGTCCGGACCACATCGATCAGCTCGGCAACGTGTTTGCGGTGGGCCTTCGCGCGCGCGGCCGCCTCCGGTTCGAAGGCGCCGTTCTTCTCATCGAGCCACACCTGGAACTCAGCGCTCGAGCGCTTGAAGTTTCGCCAGCAGACCGGAATGGCAAGTCCGACGAGAGCATGCAGCGCGACGTAAACGGTCGCGACTGGGAGCGAGGCGTGTCGGAAGAGAAGCCCGGCGATGATCCCACAGATCACCCACACCGCGGCGATCAACGGCAACACGCTTGCCCGACCGATGCGATGCTGGCGCGTCAACACCGACAGCTCGTCCGCCACGAGGTCTGAGTCCTCACGACTGAGGCCTAACGCGGCGGCTCGGCTCGTTGCCACAGCCTCCGTAATCAGCGAAACCGCAAAGCCGACGAGCGTGCCGATTACGAGCGTGAAGACGATATCGAGCCGGTGGAGTCCGTCCGTGCCGCCCGTCCAGGGGACGCGCCCGATGACGAAGCAGACAACATCAAATCCCGCGAACAGGACCAGGAAGATCAGCCAGCCCGTCGGGATGAGTTTCGGCGCCGGAATGTCGGGGGCAACATCTTCGTCAAGCAGTCGCTCAAGCTCTAAGTCGGAGTTAGCCATGGTACGTTGAGGCTATTACCCTCCGCTTCAGTTGTCAAGACCTTTCACTTGCCTCGCGGGGTAACGCCTCGTCCTCGGGTTCATCCTGCGGACCGTCAGCCGCCGGATCCTCGCCGCAAAGCGCCTTCAGCCCGGCATCCGCCGCGGCTCGCACGGAGTCATCGTCATCAGAGCAGGCACGGATGAGGCCGGGGATGGCCTGTTGGCACTCCATATCGGTCAGCACGATAATGGCGGCCCGTCGGACCGTGGCGTCATCATCTTGCAGCGTCTTAATCAGCTCAATCACAGCTTCGTCATCCGCGATGCCCTTCAGCAGCAGTATCGCGGTCATGCGCGCCCAGATGCGGTGTGGGTCGTCCATCGCGCGGCTTGTCGAGCGCGTCCCGTGCAGCACGTGCGTTGCCCCCGGCAGCGCCCGCTGGCCCATGTTGCTCAGCGCCATGGCGGCGGCCAGGCGCACGTCCTCATCCGGGTCGGCAAACGCATTGGCGATCGCGGTTACCGCCCGCTTGTCCGCGCTGATCGACAGCGATCCCAGCGCCGCCTCTCGCACCTTCGGGATGGAGTCACGCAGAAGTCCCACCAGCGCCTTCACAACTCTCGGCGTGTCTCGTCCCGACAGCGCCTCGGCCGCGGCGCGGCGAACGGACGGCTTCCGGTCTGCAAGCGCCGCCAGGAGCGCGTTGACCGCGCGTCTGTTCGCGTGGGACTTGAGCGCCTCAACGACCGACAGTCGCACCGATGCGCACCGGTCGCCGAGCGCCTCGCCGAGAATCGGCGTGCCCCGGTTGCCGGCATTGGCGAGTTCCTCTACCGCTTGGCGCCTCGTGCGCCAACACGAATCGAGAAGTGCCGCTGGGAAACCAAACGATGAGTCGCTGGATACCGTCGCGCCGTTATAGACCATGTTGTCGCCCTCGCACCCTCCGTGGATCCCTCGGCCCCGAGGGGATCGGCGGTGCCGCTCACTAATGTGCGACTCCTCCGAACCCTCCCAGGTTCCAGTCTCTCCGCAATCCTTCGCCGCGAAACGCGCCGCGCCGTCCGGGACTGTCCCCCGTGGCCGTGGTCAATCACTTCTCAAGCGCCAGAATCACGGCCTCCTGCGGCTGAAGTTCAAGCTCGATCTGGCCCTTGCTGACGCGCGTCTCCACAGCCTCGACCGTGCCGTCGGGTAAAATGCGTTGGCCTCGCGCTTTGCCGTTCCGCACGGGCACGTCCAGAGCCACTGTCGTCGAGCTTTCTGTCTCCCAGTTCACTGCCAGTAGCACGCGCGCGCTGGGTGACTCCAGCAGCGTCACCTCCACGTCCTCCGCGACCGGTTCGGCGAACAGGCTGCTCTTTCGCTCGAGCGCCTGGTCGATCTCAGCCTCCAGCGCCGCGACGTGATCGGCCTCTAGCGGCGGAAGCGCGACCTTCACCCCGCGCTCGCCCTTCGGCGCGAATGGCTCCAGCAGTCCCGTCGCCGAGTCCTCTCCGAGGAAGATGACGCCGTCGCGCTCATCCAGGCCGGTCGGCACTTCGGACATCACGATCACCGTCTTGCCTGCTCCCGCCTGCTCCTCCAGCAACGCGACCTCGTCCTCGTTCAGTGCGTAAGCGAAGGGCACGAGGAGTACCTTCGCCTCATCCAGTCGTGCCGGATCCGGGTGCTCCAGGAACGTCATCCGGAACGGAATGCCCCGTCGAAGCAGCGCGTAGATCACGTTCCGGTGCGCCTTGAATCCGCGCTTCGACCCCTCAACCTCCTCTGCGCGCGCCATCCGGTCCCACGTATCCTCCGACCGCCGGCTGTAGCAGACCAGCACCTCGCCCGGCACCTCGCCGCCGGCCACGAACGGTTCCATCGCCTCCATCACGTCATACGTGCTCGCGATTCCGGTCCTCGGGCCGGCCGGGTCGACGTAGTCCACATTCCCCAGCACGTAGGTCATGTGCCACCAGAAGAACTCGCTCGCCCCATGCATCCAGCACGACAGCGCCGATCCATACACCTCGACCGGCTCCCGGTCACGCTCGAAATCCCGCAGGCGACACGATTCCAGCGTCACGCCACTCCGGCGCGCGAAGTTCGCCGCGCCCAGGTGCAGCGCCGTCTCGGTCGGGTAGTAATGCGTCGAGTCGCCGAGGTAGTTGTGCAGCAGAATATATGGATCCGTCTGCAGACACTCAAGCTCCGTCGTCGCGCCGATCTGGTCCCACGCCGCGCCGGTAGCCATGCGATTGTCGCTGCAGACCGGCAGCACGCAGATCATGGTATCGGTGATGATGCCCGGGTTCACGGCCTTCGCCGCCTTCACCGTCCGGTCGATCCAATCCCGCGTCGAGTCATACCGAAACTCGGTGAATTGCCCCCAGATCGGGTCGTCGGTCTTCCACGCCTCGCGGATGTCGGGGAACTCCTCGCCATACGCCTTGAGGAAGCGCGATTTGCATTCGTCGCACTCGCACCAGTGGGTGATCGATTCGTAGAACTCGGCCACCTCGGGGTCAGCGTGCTTGCTTAGGCCTCGCACCGGGTGCGTGTCGGTGTTCCATTCATCCGGCACCACGCCGATGCCGTCCACGCCCGACTGCGTCATGTAGGCGACCGCCCGCGTGTACGCCTCGCCCCACCGGTTGTTGACGCATCCCCAGACCGGGAAATCCGGGTCGTTCGCGTCGTCGATCTTCGGCAGACCGACCCCAACCGTGAGCCACACCTTGAGTCCCCGCTCGTGCGCGTCTCGGACGAAGTCGATCATTGGATCGTCCGGATCCATCGGCGGCAGCTCGTCGCCGTCCATCACCACATCCCATTGCGTGCTCCGGTAGAAGTGGAAGGCGTTGCAGCCAATCTCCTCAATCGCACCAAAGAACTCGTCGCGGTGCTTGGGGTCCGTGTTGCCGCTGCCCTCAAAGCTTGGGTGTTCCAGCAGGTTCGGGCCTCTCGCGCCGCCCTCTATCACCTCGCCCACATGCAGATCATCAAACCACACCGTGCCGGCCCGCTCGCGGATGAACGCGTAGACCAACGCCGTCGCGATCGGCGCCGGCGGCTCGTAGGTCTCCTCCGAGTACTGCCAACCCTCCGTCGCCGGATCGAAGGCCGCGATCTTCATCGGCCATGACTCGCCATTCTTAAGCCGGAGATCGAGATAGACGGAGCACCGGTAGTTCGGCTCACCCGTCACGCCGACCAGCTTCGCCCAACCCGCGACCACGATCGGCCGCGCCTCGTCCTGGTCGAACACGATCTGCTGAACCGCCCCCTGGGCGTCGGCATTGGTCTCGGCCACGCAGCGCAGGCTCGTCTCGTCGCCATGCTTCTCCTCGCGATCCGTTTCGTAGCCGCTCCCATACGTTGCCCACACGCGGTTGTCCAGCGCGCGTCCGGGATGGGCATATATCCCTCGAATCAGTTCGCCGTTGTCCGGTAGTGGCGCGCACGTGCCTGCAGTGCCAATCAGCGCGGCTACGATGATGATCCCCATGGTGGCTCCGGCCTCCTTAATCGTGTCGCCTCGGTCCCTTCGCCATTTGCTCTCACCCCTCCTGGCCTCCTTGCCGTCCCGTGGCGCAGGCATTCTTGCCTGCGGCCTCCACCGAGGGCTCTCCCCCTATCGCGGCGAAGCCTACCCAGCACGAGGCAATGGTTGTCCGATGAAACGCATCAACCTAGCGTCCGCATTCTGGCTGTTCGCGTTCTGCGTCCCCTCCGGCGCGGACCTCGTCTTGGTCGCCGACGATGTCGCGCGCGCGACCATCCTTCTTCCCGCCGAGGCCTCCCCGACTGAGACCTTCGCCGCCGATGAGTTGGTGCGCTGCGTCGCCGTCTCAACGGGCGTCACGCTCCTCGTCGCCCACGAGCCGGCCCGCCCGGATACCGCGGTCATCTCAGTCGGCCGCACGGAAGCCGCAGACGCGCTCGCCTACGCCCCGAACGCCGCCTTCCCCGGCCCTTACACCATCCGCACTGACGGCGCCGCTGTCTTCATCCTCGGCCGGGGCGATCGCGGCACGATCTACGCGGCCTACGACTTCCTCCGCCGGTTCGTCGGATGCCGTTGGCCGATGCCTGGCGCGGTCGGCGAGATCATCCCGAAACAGACCCGGATCACCATACCCGATGTCTCGATCGACGAGACTCCCGCATTCCGCTTCCGCATCGCCGCCGGTTTCTCTAATGATGACTACATCGACTGGGCCACCAAGTCGCGGCTTCAGCTCTGGACGCCGAGCGCGGGTTCATGGGCCAGTCCTGAGATCGCCAAACGCGGCGGCTACGTCAAGGGCACGATGCACCACGCCTTCGATGCTCTGGTGCCCGAGGACAGGTACTTTGCCGACCACCCCGAGTACTACGGCCTCCTCGGCGAGGTTCGCGTTCCCGGACGCGCGTCGCAGCTCTGCCTGTCGGATTCGGAGGTGGTCCGCATCGTCGCCGACGGGGCCATTCAGTACTTCAATCAGCACCCGGAGGCGACGTTCTTTTCGCTCTGCCCAAACGACAACCAGAACTGGTGCGAGTGCGAGCCTTGCGGCGCCTTCGACACGGAGACAATGGAGCGCTGGGGCCGACCGTATCCGATCGTCAGCGACCGGTATTTTCAGTTCGTGAATCAGGTCGCCGACGCGCTTGCCGAGAAACACCCGGGCAAGCTGCTCTACACCTTCGCCTACCAGAACTACACCGACGCGCCGAAGACGCATATCCCGCGAGACAACGTCATCGTCAGCCTATGCCACATGGTCCCCGCGTGCTACTCGCACCCACTTACAAGTCCCGCCTGCGATCAGAACGCGCTGTTTGATGACCTGCTGGGCGGCTGGTCCGCGGCGCACGGCAACATGTGGTACTGCGCGTACACCTGCAAGTCGATGTGGGAGCAGATGCCGTGGCCCATCGCCCGCCGCCTCGCGGTCGATATCCGCCACCTTCACGACGCGGGTTTCCAGGGCTTCTACTCGCAGGGATCCCAGGCTATCTGGGGCCAACTCGGGGTCAACTTCCACCTCATGGCGCGGATGCTGTGGGACCCGGCCACCGACGTCGAGGCCACGCTGGCCGAGTACTTCGCCCTCACCTTCGGCCCGTCCGCTGATGCCATGACCGACTTCTACAACGCCCTCGAAAATGGGTTCTCGCGCAAGCCCGTTCACGTCCACCACGAGGTCGACATCTGGGGGCCTGAGGTGATGACCTCGACGGTCCGTCGCCGCTGCGATGCAGCCCTCGCCCGCGCTCTAGGCCTCGCCGATGGCGACGAAATCGTATCTGCGCGCATCGCGCCCGTCGCCGCAGCCTATCGCTACGCCGCCCTCCGCGTCGAGGGCCTCGCCGGCGAGTCGAAGTGGTTCGCCTCTGGCGATGACGAAGGACTCCGCGATGCCTGCGAGGCCTATCGCGAGGTGATCGCCATCGCTGAGGCCAACCCCGGCGGCGAAGCGCTGGGAGCCGGTTCCGTCCGCCGATACGTCGGCCCGCGTTTCGACCGTCTGGCGCTGCCTTACGACGCCCTCTTCGCATCCGAGGAAGATCGTGAATACGACTGGCAGACTATCGGCGGCGGACCGATTGAGCCTCCCGCCGGCGAGCCGCCGTCCGGCTGGGGGCTGCCCGAGGAGCAGGCCGACTGCGGCATCGCTCTCTCTCGCGATCGGGGCTACGAGTCGGACGCCTCGCTGCGCGTGTGGTCGGCCGTCACGGATGAAGGCTCGCCCCGGTTCGTCGCTCTCAAGCACGACTGGGTGGTGATCAGCACTCTCGGCGAGCGCCTCGATGTCTCGCAGGGCGACGCCATTGTGATCACTGCTCGCGTCCTCGTGCCCCATGACATTGCCGAGACCAAGCGTGGCGCGACGCTTGGCTTCGTTGGCTACGATGCCGCCGGCGACAGCCCGGAGCGTTGGCGCCCCGGCGGGATCGAGTCGAGGCAGTCGGAGGCCACCGACGGTTGGCGACGCATTATCGTCGCGCGCACTATCGACCGACCCGGCATCACCCAAATCGCCGTCCGCCTCGCCCTCTCGGGCGTCGGCGAGTGCTACTTCGACGACATCGAAGTCCTGCGCGGAACGCCCAAATAGACTGCCAGACAACGGAGATGACCCGAATGCTGCTCGCAACAATCTGCGTGCTCTCAGCCACATGCGCTTCAGTCCATGCCCAGCCGGCCGGAGGAGTGGATCAGTCTATGAGTCCTGATTTTGGCATCGGCGGCGTGGGCGGCGCGTACTTCTTCGCCTCGCCCGGCGAGTTGGTCGTCGATGTGCACAAGCAAGACCGGCATCGTAGCAGCAACACCACTGAGTTGCGCGCCATCCTCGTTGGCCCTGACCGCAAGGTGCTGGCCGAGGAGTATATCGACGACGACGGCCTGCCGAAGGATAGCGATCCCGGCGAGCCGCAGACCGTGCGGCTGTCTACCACTGTCGAGCGCCCTGGGGTCTATGCCCTCAACATCACCGTGACGCAGGACCGCTATGGCAATGAGATCATCTGGGGCTTCCGCACGAATTGCCAAAAATACCTCATCGAGACCTCGCGTGGCCACAAGGACGAGCGCCACCAGGAGCCGCTCCTGTTGCTCACCCGCGGCACGCCCGCCGACGCCTGCTTCATGCCTCGTCAGGGCGAGTTCGTCATGGATCTCTCCAGCCTCACCATCGCCGACCCGGTGACAGTCCACGCTGCCGATGGCACGCTCATCGCATCCCTCGACGTCGGCGCCGATGGCAAGGCAACCCACACCTTCCCCGCCGGGACTGACCGCGACGCCACGCCATGGCGCCTGCACATCCCCGGCGGCCAGGCGACGGTCAACATCGACGGCGTCACGCGCTGGGAAGACGGTGACCGCTTCCCGGACTGGCCGCTCTGGACGCCCAATATCGACTCGTGGTTCCCATTCGCCGAGCACCGCTGGCTCCTGACGCCATACAGTCGAACCGTCTACGATGAGCCCGGCAAGTCAGGCACGATGCCGTTCCGCGTCCACAACAGCTCCGACCGCGAGCAGACCATCGGTCTCGCCCTCGAGTTCCCGGGCGCGAAGTGGCCCGCGAAGCTCTCAAGCAAGCAAGTGACGCTCAGTCCTTCCAAAGCCGCCGAGGTGGCGGTCCGCTTCAAGGTCTCGAAGACCGACGAGACCCGCGTCTGCCACATCCGCGCAACCCCGGCGGATGGCTCCGGCTTCACCACCTACTCGACCCTGACCGTCAAGCCCGGCCTCGCGCCCGCATTCCAGCCCATCGAGATGCCGATTGCCTTCACGCCCTACCGCCACGAGAACGAGCAGTTCGGCTACTGGCCCGAGTACCCGCTCGACAACCAACTCTACTTCGACGCGGAGAACCACCCGTTGATCCGCTCGCGCCCTGGCGTCAAGTCAATCGCGAAGGGGCAGTGGCGCGAATCGGCGTTCTCAACAGCCATCACCTCTCGTCCGCCCGAACTCGAGGGTGTCGGCTTCGGCATGTCCTCCACCAAGCTCGCCTTCGACGCGGACAACGATCTCTACCTCGTTACCTATAGCGGCGACCATTCCATTTTGCTGCGCTCTGGCGATGGCGGCCAGACGTTCGCCGCTACGATCATCCCCCCAGGGCGCGCGCCCAGTCACCACTTCGACATCGAGCAGTTCACCGGCTGCAATTTCCCGGAGAATCCACCCGCCCTCGTCCGCTACACCCGGACGGCCAGCGATCCCAAGCTCAAGTGGCGCCGCGTCAACGACCTCGAACTGTTCCTGCCGGAGAAGGTCGACGGTGAGATCGTCGTCGGTGACCCGATCCTGATTTCCGACAAGTGCATCGGGCTCTCGTCCCACTCGGGGATTCCTGCAACCGTGGTGTCGAGGGGCAGCAAGGTCCACGTCGCCTGGGGAGAGGCAACGGACCCGGATATCAAGGTCCCAGGCGTTCCCGCCTTCGTCGCGACCTACGATCGCGAGACGGGCAGTCTCACCGAGCCGGCCCTCATCGGCTACGGCGCGCCCGCCAACGACATCCACAACTCGCCCAGCATCACGATGGACAGCAAGGGTTACCTGCACGTGCTGGCGGGTACCCATGGGAAACCGTTCCAGTACGCTCAATCGCTCAAGCCCAATGACGCGAGTGGTGGCTGGACGGAGGCCGTGCCGGTGGGGGATAAACTCCCGGTGACTTACATCGGCCTCGTCTGCGATCCGGACGATACGCTCCACCTCGTCTGCCGACTGTGGCAGTTTGGCGGCGAGCCCTTCCCGCTCAGCAGTCACGCCACGCTCGGCTACCTTCGCAAGCCCGCCGGGAAGCCGTGGGAGGAGCCACGCAAGCTCGTCCGCGCGGCCTTTAGCGAGTACAGCATCTTCTACCACCGACTCACCATCGACCGCGTCGGCCGGCTGTTCCTGTCATACGATTACTGGTCGACGTTCTGGTTCTACCGGAATGACCACGTGGGGAATCGCCGCGCGCTGATGATGAGCGAGGACGGCGGCGACAACTGGCGCCTCACCCGCGCCGAGGATCTGCACTAGTACCGGCGTGAGCTACTTCGCAACCTTAGTCGTCCCGTGCCGGCGGGTCTCCTGACCCGCCAGTTGTCGGTTTGCCTAGGTCCGGCGGGTCAGGAGGCCCGCCGTCACTCCTCCGCCTTCGCCGTCCCATACATCGGCTCGTTCTTGTATGACCAATCCTGCAGAAGCGGCCGCAGTACCTTGCCGTCCGGGCTTTGGTTATTGCTGTAGATGACGTTGCCCGATTCCGCGTCACCATCCCATCGCGCCAGCGGGAAGAACGTCATCGCCTGCGCGTGTGGCTCCTGCGGGATGTATCCACCGGATCCATAGTCCGGCACGTCGATCACGTTGTCCTCAAACCGCAACCGCTCGTAGTTCGCGTGCAGGATCTGCACCACGATTCCCACCGGGAATCGCGCCTTCCCCTCCGCGTCGTCGTACTTCCGGCCCTCGATGACATTGTCCCGCACGATCACATCATGAATCCGCGTCCCCTCGCCCAAAGCTTGCCCGTATAGCTGCACGCCGATTGGCGTGTAGACGTTGTTCTTCGGCGCGCCGAGCGTGATGTGATTCCCTGCAAACAGCACGTGGTCGTGGCGCGGTGCTTGTACCGGCTTGTCGTCGTGACCCTTGATGTGCATCGACAGTCCGTTGGCGACGTTGATGAACTCATTGTCAACGATGGTCGTGTCGCGGTTCCACCAGCTCATCACGAAGACCGCCGCGCCGTCGAAATCTGTGACCGTGTTGTTCCGGATCAACAGCCCCGCGCAGTCGCCATACGTGATCGCGTGCAGCGGGCTCTTCTGCGTCGCCGGATCGAAGTGCTCGTCATGCACCACGCAGTTCTCAACCAGGCCCCCGTATGAGGGCCACCAGTTGTTCTCGTTCTCCCCGCCATTAGCCGGATCCCAATCCGGGTCGTGCCCCTCGGGCAGGATCCAGCTCCGGTTGTCGAAGTTGTTCGCGCCTCCCAGCGTGATATGCGTGATCTCCCCGACGTTGCCCTCGAGATCGCCGTTGTGCCCGGGGTCGGTGAAGTCGAGATCCCTGTACGTCGCCGCCCTGCGCGACCCCGATCGGGCCTTGAAGACCAGGCTCTGGTGGATCGCGAAGCACTCGCGCGAGGAACCCTCCGGATGTTTGCCCGTGCCGTAACCCCTGAAGTTGCATCGCTCCACCAGCGCCGCGCCGCCCCTCAGCCCAATCGCGTTGATCGTCGTGTGTCGGTTCTGCCCATCGAAGTTGCAGTCGACTGCTAGGTCGCGGATGATGACATGGTCAGCGCTCTCGTGGAAGTTGCGATTCGCCAGGACGTTGAAGTAGTTGTTTCCCGGCGCGGAGCCCTTCGGGTCCGATCCGTCCAGCAACCGGATGACCGTCTGCTCGCGGCCCGTACCCTCGATCTTGTACCCCGGCCCCAGGTCAATCGCGTGATACGCGATGTCGGGGTCATAGTGCGGCGGCGTGCCTCTCACGGCATACGTCTTCGCCAGCAGCTTCACGCGTCCCAGCGCTCTCAGGCATGCGTTGATTGCCTCGTTGTCGGCATGTTCTCCGTCGCCTTGCGCCCCAAACCACTCCGCGCGCGCATCGCCATGCCGGTCGAACACTCGCCGGAGCCGCCCCTCACCATTGCCTGGCGCAAGCACCGTCCCGCCGTCGACCTCCGCCTCGCTCTCGGCCTCATAGACGAAGACGCCGCCACCATCATCTCCCGGCTGCCGATAGCCGCCCACCTCGAAGCGCGCGCCATCCTGAAGTGTCGTCGCCGCAACCATCTCAGCGATGGTGGCAACAGGCCGCGCTTGCGCGCCGCCGACGGCGGCGACCACGCTCGCCAACATCAGGCACAGAAACCGGCTCACTCCCAATCCTCCGTATCCGTCGTAGGACAGGCGTCCTCGCCCGTCGCCGTCCTGGAGCGCGGACGCCCTCGTCCGCATTTCGTTGCCGTCGTAGGACAGGCGTCTCGTCTGTCGCCGTCGTAGGTCGGATCTCCAGATCCGACTGGCCGGGCGACCTGGGCTCTCAAGTCACTACTCCACATACACAACCGTCTCGTTTTCAAGCGACTCAATCGCCGCCGCCAGCACCTTCTGCGCCGCCAGGCCGTCCTCGCCCGAACCATCAATATCCTCCGGCGAAACGCCGGCGTCAACCTGCTCAACAAACCTACCGAGCCGATCCCGGAACGTGTCCGTGAAATCGCGCATCCCACCGAACAGCCCGGGGTTCGTGTAGACCGTCTTCTCGAGGCTGCCGGCCGGGTAGAAGGTCACCTGGCTGAAGATATCCTCGATCACGAAGCGCCCGCCCGTGCCCGCGACCTCGCAGCGCTCCATCGGATGCCCGCGCTCGATGTCATAGCTCCCCGTCAGCGAGCCCACGACGCCGTTCTTGAACCGCAGGTTGAACTGGGCCGTCGACCAAATCTCTCGTCCCGGCGCCTTCACGGCGAAGCATTGCACCGCCTCAACATCCCCGCAGAAGTAGCGCATGATGTCGACCGTGTGCGGGTGCAGGGCCTTGATCTGGAAGTAGGGCGAACTCTCGCGCGGGTTCATGATCCACATGCCCATGTTCACGAACAGCAGCGTCCCCAGGCGCCCCTCTTCCACCCACCCCTTCGCCAGCCGGTGCGCGTGGTTGAAGCGATGGTTCATGTTCACGCCGAAGCACTTGCCCGTTTCCTTGGCCGTGGCGACCATGCGCTCCGCATCGGGGATCATGTTTGAGATCGGCTTCTCGCACAGCACGTGGCAGCCGCCCTCAAGCGCCTGGATCGTCGGCAGCGCGTGATCGCTGCCATACTCCTCGCCACCCGTGGCAACGCTGCAGATGTCTGGCTCAAGCGCCTTGATCATCTCGTTCACGTCGTAGAACGCCGGCACGCCCAGGCGCGCCGACGTAGCGTCCGCGCGCTCTCTGATGATGTCACAGACTCCGACGAGTTCGGCGTTTGGGTTCTCGTGGTGCAGATCGGAGTGGCGGTTCCCGATGGGCCCCAGTCCGATGACGCAGACGCGCTGCATGGCTCGATTCCTCCCGGCAGGGCAGCGGCTCTCGAGGTCGGGACGCCGGCCCGTGGGTCGTGTGGTGCTGCGAATGAGCGCGCGTCGCGCGCTCGCGGTGCCGCGCGACTGTTCGACCGGGGGGCCCTGCCTACCTGCGGAGATATGACGCCTCGCCTCAACTCGTTCCGACTTGGCCCGTCGCGCCGTCCTAGGGCCCCGTCAGCACGAACTCCCGAAACTCCACCATGTCCCTGCGCGTGCCCTTCCCATCGACGGCGAAAACTCCCATCCGCCCGCTGCGGTACGCGCCTGCTCCGCTGATCTTCAGGGCCTTGAGAAACTCGCCGTTGGCATAGAACGAAATCCTGTCGCCCTTCGAGACAACCTTGATGGTGTTCCACGCCCTGGCGCCGTCCTGCAATGCCTCGGACTCCGTGAAATCCATCAGACCCTTGAGCTTGCCGTCGGCGCGGCGCGATAGCCGGAATTTCCCCGCGGTCGTGATCGCCAGTTCGTAGCTGTTCTGCCCAGACTCGTCGGCCCTCACGAAGACCCCGAATGGGTAAGCCGTGTTGTCGTTGTCTCCTGCCAGCTTGCGGATGTCGACTTCGAAGGTGAAGTCCTCCAGCACGCGATTATACAGCGCCCAACGCTTCTTGCGGGCTCCCGTGCCGGTCATCACCAGGCCGCCCTCATCAACGCTCCAGCACCCCGAGCCGTCGTACTTCCACGTGGTTCTCCCTCCGGTGGTGCTGGGCGCCGCGATCTTCGCATCCAGCTCCCGCAACAGGCGCGCCGCCTCGTCGGCGGGCATGCGGCCCGTGGTCAACCCATCCGGCGTGATCTCGGCGAACTCACCCGCCGCGAGCGTCACTGCGGCATCGGGGTCGTTCACGGGGTGCACCGATACGGAGCCCTCCAGCAACTCGACTCGCTCGCGGTCCGGTTCCACCAAAATGCGGGGCTTGGTGCCATGCACGGCAGTGACGCCCATGTTGCCCTGGATGTTGATGGGTTCGGACCTGGGGTTTATGACGGCTTCCACCATACCCTTAATAACGCGTATGGTAGATTCCCAGTATGAGGGGACCGGCTTTGGGCCAGTGCCCAGGTTCGAGAGCGTCACGCGAGTGCCGGGCTCAAGCAGCATGGTGATGCCGTCGCTGGTCTGCAACTCGACGCCCGGACCATCGGCCGGCGCCAAGATAAGTTCATTCGCGTAGGCGTCCTCGCCCGGCGATACCCACTCGCCGCGGCTGACGCTGAAGATGCGCCCCTTGATCGCTTTGAACGGGTACGATCTGTCGACCTTATTGGTCGGGAGCCGGGCGTAGAGTATCGCCGTGAACTGCCCGGTAACGGAGCCCTTCTCCTCGCCCGTGCCCGCAAAGTCGTCGCTCCACGTGCTGGTGGAGCCCGCATGCACGAGTTTCCCGCGGAAGGAGCCGTTGAGCTGCCAGACCGAATGCACCCCTTCTTCGCCCTCGGCTGTCCTCATTCGGTTAAGCTGGACATCGGCTGCACCGATGAGATCGCGGCGCTCATTGGCGCCGCCGTGATAGCCGAAGCTGCCGCCACCCCCGACAGCGGCTTCGGTGACCTTGCTGTCCCCCAGCCCCATCGCGATATTGAGGGAGACACCGACGTATCCGAAGCCTCTGTTGTCTTCCTTCTGCACTCCGCCGACGTCGACGCTGAAAGCGCCCGACCCCGTGGCGGGGTCGAAGTCAACCTCGATCGGCGCGATGGTGCCCTTCCCGCTCTCCGTTTCGTTTCCGCCGCCACACGCAAAACCTGGCTCGGTAGCGGTGAACTTGTACGCCCCGAAGACGCGGTTATCCTGAGCTCCGGCCTGCCCCACCCAGACCACCATCAGGCCAATGCCAATCACAACACCGATCCAACGCTGTCGTGGTCGAGCATCCATGCCACGTGCCTCCCTGGTGTCTGTCCGTTTCGGCGGGGCCTAGTCCGTTGCGCCGTCCGTCTGGGGCAGCCACAGTCTCGCCCGCTGCGGCAGTATCCGCACTGCCAGCGGCGTGTCGAGTTGGATGTCGCCATCTACCAACACCGGCGTTGGCTCCGATGTCTCGACGAGGACCTGCTTGCCCCGGATCGTGCGCACCCTCGGGTCGGTGTGGAGGGTGCCCTTCAGCATGAGGGAGAAGCTCCGCACGAATGCCAGCTTGCCGACCGCCTCGATGATAACAACATCCAATTCCCCGTCGCGGATGTCGGCCAACGGCGCGATCATCAGCCCCGCGCCGTAAGACTTCGCGTTGGCGATCGCCACGAGCAGCGCCTTGCCCTCCCAGACCTCGCCATCCACCTCCACGCGCGCCTCGACGGGCTGGTTCGCGAACAGTTCCTGGGCCACCGCCGTCAGGTATGCCGTCTTCCCGCCGGCAAATCGCCGCCGCCGGTTGATCCTGACGGCGACCCCCGCGTCAAACCCGAGTCCGATCACGTTGAGCGAGTGGAACCGGCCGCCCGCGATCTCCATCATGTCGACGTGCTGCTCAGACCCGGTTAACAGTTGCTTCGCGACGCCCTCGGGCGACAGCCCCAGGCCGAGCGTGCGAGAGAAATCGTTCCCCGTGCCTGCCGGGATGAGGCTTGCCGGCACATCCGTGTCGAACAGCCCGGACACCACCTCCGACAGCGTCCCATCGCCTCCACACGCCAGCACCACGTCGGCCCCGTCGGTCGCGGCTCGATGGGCGAGTTCCACGCCGTGGCCGGGCGCGTCGGTCGTGACAACCACCACGTCCCATCCGCCCCTCGATAGCTCCGCGCGCGCAGCCTCAGCGATGGCTGGCGCCTTGCAGCGCCCAGCCCTCGGATTGACGATCATCGTTGCGTTCATTGAGACTCCGCGTAGCGACGGGCTTCCAGCCCGTCGAATCCGTTCGCTCGCCTGCAGTTCGTCTAAGTGCCCCTCGTAGGTCGGATCTCCAGATCCGACTGACCCACGATCTCTACCAGATCGGCATTACAATCACCCGGAAGTACAGGTACGCCACCGGCATGGCAAACAGCAGGCTGTCGAATCGATCCAGCACCCCGCCGTGCCCGGGGATAATGCTGCTGAAGTCCTTGACGCCAAGCTCGCGTTTGATCATCGACTTGCACAGGTCACCAAGCTGCCCCAGAACCCCCATCACCAGCCCAAGCCCGATCATGTGCAACGTGTTGAACCCAAACGCCGTCCCCACCACGATCGACACCAGTAGGCAAGCGAGCAGCCCCGCCGCGGAGCCCTCAAGCGTCTTGTTCGGGCTGACATTCGGCCATGGCTTGCGCGTCCCAAACAGCTTGCCGAAGTTCTGTGCGGCGTTGTCTTGCATCCACACCGCCAGCATGACGAAGAAGATCGGCCCCATTCGGTCACGGAAACCGTCGACCGGGATATTGTCCAACGCGGCGCTCAGCTCCAGCGTCCGTAGCCGCAGGAAGAACGAGAACAGGAGTCCCACCCAGACGACGCCGAAAACCGTCGCGCCGGTGTTCGCGATGACCGAACTCCCCGCCGGCCGCTTGAACTGGGCGATCATGCTGAGGAGCACTGACGCCGCGATGCAGATGGTGATAATGCCCGAACGCCACGAGGGCGCGTTCACCACGAACTGCGTCGCCACCAGGATCCCCATCGAGCAGACCCACCCCGCCGGCCGGAACGGGTGGATGCCCTTGGCCTTCACGTTCCAGTAGAACTCCTCGATGCCGATCAGCATCGCGAGCGATGAAACGATGAACAGCGGCCATCCGCCGAACCACAGCAGCGCGATCAGTATCGGCACCGCCACCAAGCCCGAGAAGAACTTCGGACCGAGCAGCCTGCGAGGCTTCTTCTCTGCCTCCGGCGGGTCAGTCGACGGCGTTGCGGCGTCGTTTGGAGAACATGGATGTGACGTGCTCATCGAGATCCTCCCTGGTTAGGATGAGTATTAGCTCCTCGACTACCGCATACCCTCCGACTGTCCCGAGAATCGCGACCGCCCACCACATCGGACCGTAAAGGACCGTCACCATCGTGAAAATGGGGATCACCCAGTTCGTCGTCTTCCCGGCGGTCAGGTGAAACGGGATCTTCCGGCCGAAGCGCCGGAACTGTAGGGCGATGCTCAGCGCCATCGCCGCGAGCAGACCGCCGACCACCGGCCAGTAGACCAGGTACAGATCCGGCTCCAGCACCCACAGCCAGATCGCCGTGTTCGCGATCAGCAGATCGTCGGCCCACCGGTCCAGCTTCGCCCCCAGCGGCGTCGCCAGCCCGTATCGCCGACACAGGTACCCATCCATGCAGTCTGTGAAGTACGCCAGCCCAAGGAGGCCCGCAAAGAGCACTCGCGCATCCGGTATCAGCAGCGCGACCGCCCAGAGCACCGGGATCATTGCCAGTCTGACGATGCACAGCGCGTTTGGCACGTGTTTCAGTTTCATGCATTGACTCCTCGGCGTTGCGGTGTCCGCCCGCCTCGCCACTAGAAGCATAGCCCGTTTCGCGCGGCGATTCCCCGCCCCACAGGCCCGGTGTTCGCCCGAGCTAGGCCCATTTCCGTGGGACCTCTGTCGACCTCCGGCGGGCGCGCGTGCCCACCCCTCGCTACTCCTTCGCCTCCGACATCTGCGCCAGCGTCTGCGGGTACCAACTCACCGACCGGCTCCCCGGATTCGTGCGGTCCATCAATGCCTGCGTCATCTCCGCGAACCACTCATCCCCCGTCAGGTCATACGCGTAGCTCAGCGCGGTCAGGCACTGGTCCGTCGCGCCGTACCTCGTGCTGTTCTGGGGGCTCTGCTTGTACCAGAATGTCCCCGGGTCGCCCATCGGCTCGGTCGTGATCCACTCCGAGATCCCGATGAGACTGTCTCGCACCCGCGGGTCGCCCGTAACGTCATACCATCTCCCCAGGCCTCGCCCCACGATCCCGTGCATGAAGGTCGATCCGCCCTCGTAACTCGGCTGCTCGGAGATCGGGATGCTCACCACGCCCCGGATCGGGTCCTGGTAGTTGATGATCCAGTCTGCCACGATCCACCCGGCGTTGCGGATCCGCTCGCCGCCCACCGCATTCGTCAACGCCGATATCGCGATCAGCGTCCATCCCGGCCCGCGCTCCTGGCCTCCCGCGCCATAGTGGTTGTTCTCAGCCATCTCGCAGTACCAGTCGGCAAGCCCATGCGCCACTTCCTCCGCCCACGGGTCGCCCGTCAGGAACCAGTAATCGACCATCCCTTCTACCCAGCTATGCCCCGTATTCGCCCCTGACATCGTGTGATCCGCCACCCAGAACTGGTCATCGTGTTGCGGCATCCACACCGACGTCGCGTTGTGGTGTCGCGGGCCGCCCATCAGGCTCGAGCCCGGCGCCGCGTAGTGACAGACCACAACGTCTCTATACTGCCGCGCCGCCTGTTCGCAGAGCTCCCACCACTTCGGGTCGCCGCTACGCAAGTACTGCAGCGCGAACCCGTGGTGGCGGTCGTACTCGCTGTTGCTCCAGTACGTGTAGCTCGGTCCGTATCCCCACTCGAACGTGTCGTCGCCGAAGTTCTCAAACCCATATTCCCGCCGCTTCTCCCGCTTTGCCAGGAAGCTGTCGTAGAGCTTCTCAACCGCCGCTTCGTACTGCGGATACGTGTCCGGATCGGCCGCGCTCAGTTCCCCGAACGCCCGCGTTGAGCAGGCGTATGCTGCATCGGTCGCGCCTCGCAACCGCGCCGTCAGCGGCGCGAAAATCGCCTCGCTCGGCGGGTCGTCCGTCCCGTCGAACACGAGCAGCATCTCCTGGCTGATCGCCTCTCCCTGCGCCAGCCGGAACATCCCCATCTTGCCCGGCGATTGTGGGTAGCCGATCCCGCCGACGCTGTACTTATCCGTCATCTCGAGCATCCGGTCGCGCCACCGAGTCGGCAGGTCACCCTCATCCAGCGGCTCGGGGATGAAGTCGAACCGCACGGCATCGTCCTCGACTGAGATCGCTTGCGGGTAGCGCTGCCAGAACCACCGCGCTCCCGCCGCTATCCCATTCAGGCGGACGAACCCCGGCAGCTTGCCCTCGGTCCGCTCGCGCGCGCCATCCTCGCCCGTCCACGTCAGCTCCCGTTCGTTGTGCTGATACAGAACCGCCCCGCCGTTCGTCGCGCGCGTTTCATCCTCCGCCAAGAGCACTGCCCCCTCCGCCGCGTCGCTCCGCGCGAGCGCCAGCGACCACCGCTTCAGGTACACTTCCGCTCGGTCCTCTCGGTTGATGAGCGTGGCCTCGAGCCGCAGATCATCTGATCCGGCCGTCGCCTCGATGGTCATGCGATAGTCGACCAGCGTCCCGTCCGCGTCCGCCAGCGAGCCCTTCCGCACGATAAGCGCGCGCAGCGGCCCCGCCTCGATGATCTCTGTCTCGCTCACCGTCGCGCCGCCGCTTGATAGGCGCCGCCCCTCCTCATCGACCATCGCCAGCTCCCAAACGTCATCCGCTGCCTTCATGATCCTATCCCCGCGCACCACCCCCTCGACCACCTGGCCGGTCGTCTTGCTGATCGTCGCGGTGATGACGCCGGTGTCGATGCGGATCGTCTCTCCCTCTTCCGTCAGGCTCAGTCCGCCCGTCGGCGCGAGCGGCTCAATGCCCTCTCCCGCCTCCACCGTGTAGACCGTCTCGCCATTCGCTGGCACGGTTGCCGGGAACGCCAGCAGCACCACCTTCGCGCTGCCATGCGGCCAGCGCGCAATCGTCCGCGTCTGCAGCGGCACGGCCTCGCCGTCTGGTCCCGTGATCCGGATCCGCGTGCCCTCCGGCAGGCATTTCACCGGGAACGGAACGCCCTGGACGGCCACTTCATCCGTCCGCGCCACGCCGGCCGTCTCTCTTACGGTGATCGGGAAACTCACGCGCGCGACGCCCGCGCCTCCGGCCGCCGGCGGATCGGCCGGCTCCGTCGGCTGCGCCAATAGCCGCGCCGGGATGATCGCCGCCTCGGTGATCTTCGCCTCCTCGTCGCCATCGCGCGTGACCTCCACCCGCACCTGCTCCCCCGTCGTCAGCTCAGTCGGCTCCGAGACCGCCCAGTACTCCCGGTGGTCATCCGCCGACAGCTTCCACGCGCCAATCTCTCGCTCGCCCGCCATCATCCGCAGTTGCGACTGCCCCGTATGTCCGTCCCGCAGCTTCACTCCCACCGAGTACCGCCCGTCCGGCCCCGCGTGGACCGTACTGAGGTCCTCTCCCAACACCTCCTCCGCTGGCCCGTGCCTCAGATCCGCGATCACCTCCACCGTCGCGAAGAAGACATCGATCGCGAACGGCAGCTCCTCCGAGCCCTCCCGGTCCTCCACGCGTAGCGCAAGTTCGCACTTGCCATCGGCCTCCCGCACCGCCTCCGTGATGTCCGCCGTGCGGATGCGCGTCCGGGCCGGCTGCGGGTTCTTGCCCAGCACGTCCTGCTCCCACACCACCTCGCCGTTCACCAGCACCTGCGCGAACCGCATGTCACTCTTGTAGTTCTCAAGCGCCGTCTTCCCATGATCCTCGCCGCCGAGGATGCGCTCTCTTCCGCCGCAGTACGTGTCCGACTCATACCACCGCAGCACGAGGGTCTCTGCCTGCTCGGGGATCTCGATTTCCCGCGTGAGTTGCGCGTAGCTCCCCGCCTCGCTCGGCACGTCCTCATGGGTCAGAGCCAGCACGCCCCGACGGTCAACTTGCATCGCATACGGGCCTTGTGATGTGAAGTCCCATTCGCCGTCAAACGCAGCGCCCTCGCCTCGCTCCGGCAGCGCCATGACTCCTTCCAGGTCCGTGAAGAGCCGCTCCGGCATGGCCCGTGGCGGGCGCTCGCCTGCCCGCGTGGTCGTGCTAGCGAGAGCATATTGCACCAGGTTCTCAAACAGCTTCGCCCCCGCGCTATTCGCATCGCCCTCAGTGTCCTTGAACCAGTGGTAGGCGGGGATCATCTGCACCAGGATGATGCGCCCTTTGCCGAGCGGCAGCTCAACGATCCCATAGTGCTCGCCCTGATCCTTGGCCTCGCTCTCGTCCCACGCTTGCTCGCCGCCTGCGCTGGCCAGCGGCTCCCACCCTTCGCCCAAGCCCCAGAACGCCCGGTAGATGCTCCCGCCATGCACGTCGCGCATCGCTGCATCGGTGAACGCGTGAGGCGTGGTGAAGATGGGATGCTCCGGCTCGAGGATCTTGCCAAACGCATAGGCCTTGTCGCGCGACGCGGCCGCGGGTAACCACGGGTCTTCCGCGTCCGCCCGGAATCCCAAAAACGCGCCGCCGCCACGCACGAAGGCCTCGATCACCTCCGAGTCGCCATTGAGCGCCGTCCGCTTCTGGTCCATCCCCCAGACGATCACGTCGTAGTCGAACGGCGAGACGCCGCGATACTCGCCCGTCTCGATGCGCGCGTGCTCCGTCCCCAACGCCTCCATCGCCTGTGTCGAGTACGTGCCGTCCGGCGCGACGAGCAGAACCTTCGGCTGGGCACTTGCGGCGGGCACTCCGAGAACCAACGGGATTAACATGGCGCCAATCATCCTCTGCTCTCCTAAGAGTCAGCGATCGCGTCCGATATCGCCTTCCTCACCGCGCTCCTTCACCCCTCCGCAGAAAGGCCATGCCCACCTCGGACACGAAACCTCACCCGGCCGCCGCCGTGGGACAGGCGCAGGGAAACTCGGCGTCTGAGTTTCCACGCCTGTCGCAGTCGGTGTCCGTAGGTCGGATCTCCTGATCCGACGCCGTCGGCCGTTCGCCGTTCGATACTCTCGGAGTGAGCAACCACCATGAACTTCGGCTTCGCGAAGACCGACATCACGCCCCGCGTCGGCGTCCAGCTCTACGGCTACGGGCCGTTCCTCAACCGCCATTCCATCGCCGTCCGCGACCCACTATTCGCCCGCGCGATGGCCGTGTCCGATGGCGAGACCGCCGCCGTCCTCGTCAGCTGCGACCTCGTCGGCGTCTCCGCTGATATCACCGACGCCGTCCGCGAGCGCGTCGCTGCTGAGACCGACCTTCCGGGCGAGCACGTCTGCGTCCACTGCGTCCACACTCACTCCGGCCCTCGGACGAAGACGACCATCGGTTGGGGCGCCGACGATCCGCCGTATCTCGAGTTGCTCCCCGGCAAGATCGCTTCCGCCTGCGTCGCGGCGATCCAGAACCTCCAGCCGGCCACCATCAGCCACGCCGTCGTCCCATGCGAGGGCTTGGGCTATAACCGTGAGGATGACGTCCGCTCGGACTTGGCCGACTGCCTCCGCGAGGACTGGCGTCCCGCCAAACCCGAACTCACCGATACCGAGGCCCACGTGTTGCGCGTTGACGCCGATGGCGAGACCCTCGGCTTCGCGTCCTACTTCTCTTGCCATCCCGTCGTCGGCCCCAGTCCGAGCCGCTACATCCACGGCGACTTCGTCGGCGTGGCGACCAACAATCTGGAGCGCGAAACCCCCGGCTCCGTCGGGCTATTCCTCCAGGGCTGCCAGGGCGACATCAACTCCTGCGTCGTGCATTACGCAGAGCAGGAATCGCTCCTGGCGCTCGACGTCATCGCCGGACGCTACGCCCGCCAGATCCGGCCTGGCATTCGCGATGCGTCGCCGCTAAGTGGGGGAGAGGTCCGCGTCATCTCCCGCGAGTGCAAGCTCACCCACGATCCGGTCCCCGAAGCCGAACTCCGCGAGATGCTGGCCGAGCGCGAGGCCATCCTCAATGCGCCCGGGGCCTCGGATGAGGACGGCGAGGTCCGCATGGCAACCGTCTACGCGATCGCGCTTCGCAAGGAGTTGGCGCGCCTGCGAGACGAGGTGCCCATCGACGACGCCTTCGAGATCCAGGGGCTCCGCATCGGCGATTTGCTGATGGTCGGCGCGCCCTTTGAGATCATGAATCGCTACAAGACCCGCATCCAGGAGCAGTTCGACCAGCCCGTGCTGGTGATGGGTCTATGTAATGACGCACGTGGCTACGCGCCTCGCCGCGAGTCCTTCGCGAAGGAGGGCAACTACGCCGCTCGCGTCGTTCCGTACCTGCTTGGCTACTCGCCCTTCGCGCCGTCGGTCGAGGATGAGTTGGTGGCCGCGATGACCTCAGTCGCCCGAGAGCTGTCCGCATGACCGTTCTGCTCATCGCCCTGCTCGCCGCGCCGTCCTTGGCTGAGTACCCCACGCCCGAGCAGGCGGGCTTCCATCACTGCATGTTGATCTACGATGCGGCCACGCGCGACGCCGCTGGCATGATGCCCTTCGTCACCCACCTCAGCAAGCGTGATAGGCCGACCGAGTGGCTCTTCGATGCCTTCCTCTTCTGCGCGCAGGGGTCGGGCCCGTCCACCGAAGCCTCCTACATGAACGGGCCGACCAACCAGGCTGACTGGCAAGCCATGCTCGAGCCATGGTTCTCACCCGAGCACGGTTTCCCCGCGCTGCAGGCCGCGGTTGACCAGGCCGAAACTCGCCTCGGCCCAATCCCCAAGCCCCTTCAAATCATCATCACGATTCCCTACCCGTCGATCTCCCAGACCGACTTCGGGGATGTCGATGGCGATGGCGTCTCCGAGGACCTTACCGACGCGGATGACTTCACCGAAGCGATTTCGTGGTACCTCGATCTCGCCACCCGCCGATTCGATGAGGCCGACCTCCCTGACCTCGAGTTGTGGGGCTTCTACTGGACATGGGAGGGCATCGCGGGCGCTGACGGCGCCAATGCTCTGCTCACTTCGGAGATAGTCCACGAGCGCGGGCGCCGGTTGCTCTGGATCCCCTGGTACCGCGCGTCGGGCTGGGAAAGCTGGCGCGATTTCGGCTTCGACGTCGCCATCATGCAGCCCAACTACGCCTTCCTGACCTACCACCGCGATGCCATCCGCAACGACCGCCTCGTTGACAATGCCGAGGCTGCGCGCGCGCATGGTCTGGGCGTTGAGATGGAGACCGGCTACGCTCCGGACACCAACGCTCGCACGCGCGAGATCTTCCGCGATTACATGGCCTTCGGCGC
Source organism: uncultured Armatimonadia bacterium (assembly GCA_964555935.1). Lineage (GTDB taxonomy): Bacteria > Armatimonadota > Zipacnadia > Zipacnadales > VGFC01 > CAZKUN01. The sequence goes on from CAZKUN010000015.1 coordinate 68,935, forward strand.
CGCCGAAATCTGCGGCTACCAGCACGCAGCAACCGCGTATTTCCAGAGCTTCGGCGTCTTCCCCAAGCTCCACGACGCCGCCGATCGAGACGCCCGCCGCACCTACCACCGGATCGCGGGCTACGTGCGCGGCAATTCGCAGCCTCGCCCTGGCCGACTGAGGCGCGCCACCGTCACGCGCGGTACTGACCGGGCGCCCGAACTCGTCGACAACCACTTCGTCACCGAGCGCGATTCTGCCGATGGCGCGGTGCCGGTCGGCGACACCACTCTCACCCTCCGTTTCCCGAGGCCTCGCGATATC
>CAZKUN010000016.1:0-979 GCA_964555935.1 uncultured Armatimonadia bacterium
GCAGAGCACCTCGTCCACCACGGTCAGCGCGCCGAACGGCTCGCCGGCATCTTCCACATCCCCCGTCGCCGCGATGGCCAGGCCGTCGGTCAGCAGCAGCGTCAGGGCCGCGATTACCGAGACACGCATCCGCATGGGTGAAGCTCCATTCCTGTTGCTCCGAAGACTCAACACTTCATCCGTTCGACTAACGCGCGGGTCATCCCTCGCGTTCCTTTGGCCGCCACGGCAGGAGTAACGCTGGGCGCGTGCGAACCCAACTCCACACCAGTCGTTCCGAGGTCACTCGATGGCAACGACTCTCACGATGGCCGCGACGGATGTCGATGCGGGACTCGCGCCGCGCGTGCGAAGACTGAAGGAGATCGCGGTTACGTTCGCCGACGATCTCGATCCCGCCGAGCGCGGGGTCGCCGTCACGCGGTCATACATGGAGACGGAGGGTCTCCCCATCGTCCTCCGCCGGGCCCACGCGACCGCCCGCGCGCTTGCCGAACAGTCCGTTGAGATCTTCCCCGGCGAGTTGGTCGTCGGCCGGACAATGTGTCAGGTGGCCGCCCACCGAGGGATCCAGGAGGGGCACCAAGGGCGCAACCAGTTGGCGTACCCCGAACTGCAGGGCGGCTGGCTGAACCAGGCTGACGATCCGCTTGCTGAGATTGAGGAACTCTACTCGTACTGGAGATCCGCCCACAAGCCGCCTGGGGCGAGGATCAACGCCGAACGCGCGGATGAGGAGCGCCGGGCGATGGACCGAGGCGTGTACACGGCGTGGGGCCTCGATATGGTCCACCGCTGCCCCGGCCATGAGCAACTCGTGCGCGAGGGTCTGGGCGCCGTCCGCGACCGGGCCCGGCAACGTCTCGCCGACCTCGCGGACGAATCGCAGCGCCCGTTCCTGGAGGCAATCGTCATCGTCTGCCAGGCGGTGATTGACTACGCGCACCGATACGCCCGGGAGGCGCGGCGACTGGCCGAC
>CAZKUN010000016.1:989-68543 GCA_964555935.1 uncultured Armatimonadia bacterium
GGTCCGCCACGAGGAGCTTCTGCAGATCGCGGATCGCTGCGAGCGAGTGCCCGAGTTCCCGGCGGAGAGCTTCGCCGAGGCGCTGCAGTCAGTCTGGTTCCTCCAATGCGGCCAGTACATGGAGACCTGCGGCAGCGCCCACAGTTTCGGTCGGGGCGATCAGTACCTCTACCCGCTCTACCAGGCCGATGTGGCTACCGGGGATCTGACTCGCGGCGGCGCGCTCGAACTCATCGAGTGCTTCCACCTGAAGTGCTACATGACGTTCGATTTCCAGCTCATGATGATCGGCGGCGTCGACCGGGCGGGCAACGATGCGACCAACGAGCTGTCGTACCTGTTCCTCGATGCGCTCGAGGCGCTCGGGACCCCGCGCGACATCGCCGTCCGGATCCACGAGAACACTCCGCCCGAGTTCCTCCGGCGCGCGTCTGAGGTCGCCAAGCTCGGTCTGGGACGCCCTGACTTCTGGAATGACGAGATCACCATCGAGTCGCTGACTCGACTAGGTATCTCCCTCGAGGACGCGCGCGACTACGCGGCAATTGGATGCGTGGAACTGACAATTCCCGGCAAATGCAATCCTCGAACGATGTGCCACGGGATGAACCTCGACAAGTTGCTTGAACTCGCCCTCAACGACGGTCGCGACCAGATCACCGGCGAGCAACTCGGGCCTCGGACCGGTCACGCGCTCGGGAGCTACGACGCGCTCCACGCGGCCTACCGCGCGCAGGTCACCCACTTCGTGGATCTCGCCATCGAGCACGATAAGCGCGCCTTTGCCGCGCAGCCGGACGTGTGGCCCTGCCCGCTGGGCTCGAGCCTGGTCGAGGGCTGCGTGGAGTCGGGACGGGGCATGCTTGACGGCGGCGCGACCTACAACAATGCCGGCGTGAACGTCGAGGCCGTCGCCAATGTGGCGAACTCGCTGGCTGCCATCAAGTCGCTCGTGTTCGACCAGGTGGAGATCACCCTCGCCGACTTGCGCCAGGCTCTCAGCAACGACTTCGCAGACGCCGAGCCGCTTCGGCAGATGCTTCTGAACCGCGCGCCGAAGTTCGGCAACGATGACGACTTCGTTGACGAAATCGCGAGGGGGGAGGCCGCGTTCTATTGCGGCCAAGTCGCCGAACACCGCACGCCCGAGGGCGGCCACTTCGCCCCGCTGTGCTTCGGGACGACGAGCAGCCAGATCTACCAGTTCTCGCCGCTCACCGGCGCCTCCGCTAGCGGACGCCGCAGCTGCGAGCCACTCTCGCTGAGCTGCACGCCCACGCAGGGGACAGACATCACGGGGGCCACGGCCAGCCTGGCATCGGTCGCCAAGCTCGACTTCGCGCGCTTTGGTGGCGGCACGTCCCACATCATCGACCTGCACCCGACGGCCGTCCGCGATGACTCTGGAACCGAGAAGCTCGCAATGCTTATCCGGACTTTCTTCGATCTCGGAGGGATGAACGTCGGCATCACGGTCGCCGACGAGGAGCGTCTGCGCGATGCCCAAGAGAATCCCGAGGCCCACCGCAACGTCATGGTGCGTGTGTTTGGGTTCAGCACCCAGTTCGTTGGGCTCGCGCCTGATATCCAAGAGCATGTGATCGCCAAGACACGCCACACCCAATGACCCATTCGGAGGCCCACAGATGCGCCGCCTTGCCATCCTGTCCGCCGTCCTGCTCGCCACCATCACTCCGGCGCAAACGCTCCTCCACGAATGGGACTTCGCCGACGGTCTCGGCGAGTGGATGACTGCCCACAGCGCCGAGGCGCTCGTAGTCGAGGACGGGGCGATGGTCATCCGTGTCAGTGGCCCGGACCCGTACATCCATTGCTCGGAGGGACACTGCCTCGATCTCGAGGCCAACGCGCGCCAGTTCATCCGGATCCGCATCAACAGCAGCATGGAGAGTAGCGGGAGTTTCTACTACGCCGACTCCACGGAGGGCAGAGACGCGGGTTTCGTTGCTGGTCAGTCCGTTGGCTTCTCGGTTCCATCGGCCGATGAGTGGCACGAACTGGATGTCTGTCCCGCGTGGGACGGACACATCACTCGCCTGCGCCTGGACCCTCCCGGCAATGAGGCGGGGCCTACCCATCGCGTGTCGCGGATCGCGATCTACGAGTGGCCCGCCTCGGCGCAGACTGATGACATTCGCGACCTGACCATCGACCACGGCGATTGGACGCCACGCGGGATGGCGAGTTTCACGCCAGGCCCCGGCGGCTCCGTGCTTGCAGGCGCTGACCCGATCATCGGGACGGTTCTCGATTCCGATCCGTCGGCCGATCCATGGCTCACGCTGGAGGCCACGACCGACGGAACCGGCGTCGCCACCGCATCATGGACCGACGCGGATGAACGCGCGCACAGCCAGTCGATCCCCTTCACGCCCGAGCGGTCTCGTTACGCGATCCGATTCGCCGATGTGGGTCCGCCGCCCGCAGTCGGCACGGATGTCCGCATGCGCTTCTTCTTCACGGACGAGACCGGCTCCGTCACGATCAAGCAAGCCGCCATCGCGGACAGGCCAATCGGGCCGCCGACGCTGGATCTGATCTCGGCTCAGTTGGGCCAGGCCTTCGCCGTCGTGGGTGATCCCGTCGCACTGGAGATCACGGTCCAGAACTCCGGCGGCGAGTCGCTGCCCGCGGGTGTGGTCCCGCTGTCGCCCGCGCAGGGCGCCGAGCTTCGCCACGCTCCCCTCGCTCCAGGCGAACGCGCGACGCTCAAGCTGGCGTTTGACCCAGCCACGCCGGGCACTCACCGACTTCGCGTCGGGCCGCCCGCATCGGCCCTGGAACTGGTGCTCTCGGCATCCCTCCCCCCATCGGCGGCGGCGAAGCCCGGCGCTCGCGTGACCCAGACAACCGCGTCCCTCGTCGGCGAGTCCATCCGGCTCAGGGCGGGGTCCGTTGGGAACGGACGCTACGGTCACCTCGCCATGGAGATCCGAGAGGGCGACCAGTGGCGCAAGGTCGCCGCGTTGCCGGCAATCGGCCAGATGATCGCCGCTCCTCCAAGCCGCATTCTGCTCGACGCGCCAAAGGCTCGCGCGACCGGCCAGGCGCTGACGTTCACGCAGGCCATCAGGGACAGCGCCGGGCGAAAGTGGACGGCCTCAGCCACATATCGCCTGGCGGCCGATGACCGCATCGCCGTTGAGCATTCCATCGTCTCGGACCAGGACGCTGAGCTGCATCACTTCTCCGGTCCATGGCTACGGGTTGGCGATGGCACGTCCGGTGCGGACAAGCACGCGGCGCTGTTCCCAGGGATCGAGTACTTGGGCTCGGACGTCGGCGAGACCGAGGCCAGCAGTTCAGCCCGCGACATCTGGCCGCCGAAAGATCTGCGGATCGTGCCGGACCGGAACTGGATCACGATGCCGCTGCAAGCAGTAGCCTTACCGAATGGCGACCTGGTCGCGCTGCTGTGGGCCAATGACAGTGATGGCATGGGCCCCGCGGCCGTCTTCGCTTCGCCCAACTTCGTCGAGGGCGGTGATCCGCGCTTGCCCGGAGCCCCGCTCCGGAGCGGGGCGAACCACCTGCTCGGCGTGTTTCTCCCCGCGTGCCCCGACCAGACCGACGAGAACTCCCTTGTCGCCGCCGACCCCATCGCGCTAGCCAAGGGCGAGCGGCTGACCATCCGGACGCAGATCATCTCCCGCCCCAATGCACAGGTACTCGACGCGGTCGATGAATGGATCGCCATCAACGAGCCCGCGCCGGCCGGTAAGGTTGCAGCGCTGCGTGAACAGACGCTCCGGATATCCGGTGACTTCTACCTCGAGGAATACGGGCGCAAGCAGCAGGACGCGGCGGGCGTGGCCGTGCAGTGTCTACACCTGGCCCACCTTCTCGAGGACATACAGCTCCGAGAGATTGCCGAATCGGCTCCCGCGCCCGCAACCGGCGTTACCCACGCTCTGCACTTCGGCAATGTAATCGACGGCTTGTGGGCGGCCGGCGATGCCGGCGAGCAAGCGCTCCAAGCGAGGGATGATGACGGGCGCTGGACCTTCCGTCCCGACGCGCGGCGCTCCGAGCTGGGTCCCGCCGGAGACACGAACGTCGGCATCATCGCGCCGCACGTGGTCAGCGTCCTGGCTGCGGCGCGGGCGACGGCGGACGAGGCGCTGCTCGCGGAGGGCCTGAAGGGCATCGAGCAGATGCGCGAGTACCACGTGCCGCGTGGGGCGCAGGTGTGGGAGGTGCCACTGCACTGTCCCGATATTCTCGCATCGGGCCGCGCGGTCGATGCGTTCACGCTGGCGTACCAGCTCACCGGCGATGAGACATACCTGGCCGACGCGCAATACTGGGCCCGCACGGCCCTCCCCTTCATCTACCACTGGCAGCACCCGCGCGAGGATCTCGCCCCCATGCGCGGCGGCAGCATCCCTGTCTTCGGCGCGTCGGGCTTCACGAATTCATGGTTCGGAAGGCTCGTGCAGTGGAACGGTCTGGCCGTGGCGCGAAGTCTGCACGCGCTGGCGCTGGCCGGCGGCGGCGAGGAATGGTCGCGCGTGGCGGAGGACCTCGTCGTCAGCGGCCAGCGCCAGCAGATCACCGATACCGAAAACGCGGACTACGGGCGCTACCCGGACTACTGGAACATGCGAACAGGCATCCCCGGCTACTGGCTGTCGCCGGGGTTGCTGCTCACGACCGTCCTGGAGCGTAGCGGCTACGCGCCGTCCGGTGACTGGCTGGCGATCCGCGATGGCGCTGAGGTCATGACGATCGGCTCGCCGACGCAACTCGTTGACCCGGCGGTCAACGGAGAGGCCATCGGTCATGGCGCAAACGAGGTGGATGGCGTCTTCGACCTTACCTTCACCGCCGATTACCCGCTCGGGTCGTCGTCCTACGTGGCGATCGTGGGTGTAGCCATGGCGACGGACGTGGAGATCGGCGGGAAGCCAGCCGAGAAGTCGGATGACCTCTCCGCCCTGGCCTCCGGGTGGCGGTACTCGGATGACATCGCGGCGGCGATATTGAAGCTCGACCACGCGGCAGGCGCTCGCGTTCCGGTTCGGATCTCAGGACTCGAGGCCGCCAGCCCCGTCGTGATGCCGGATCGGCGCAGCTGGGACTTCCGCGAGGGTATCCGAGGATGGGGCACTGGGCCGCACGACGTCCGCGTCGAGCGACGTGACGGAATGCTGGTCGCGACCGCCACCGGTCCGGACCCGTACTTCGCCGGTCCGCTCGTAACCGTGCCGACCGACGAGGTGTCGCGCATCGTCATCCGCGCGCGAGTTTCGCAGGAGGGCGGGTTCAGCGTCTTCTGGGCACTTGGCGACCTCGGGTTCAGCCAGGACCGCCTGGCGGGCACGAACGCCATCCCCGCCGATGGCCAGTTCCACGACGCCGTCGTCGATCCGTCGAGCCATGCACAGTGGCGCGATACGATCCGCCGCGTACGGCTCGATCCGCCCGGCGACGCGGGAGCAATAACTGAAATCGAATCGATCCGTCTTGAGCCATAGAGCAAAGGGAGACGAACCCACATGACCCGCCTACTATCCATCGCATCCGCAATCATCGCGCTGCCCGCCGCTGCCCAAGGGCCCGCCGACGTCGCGACCGTGACGGTCGCGCCGCCGAAATACGAAACGGTCGACACCGGCCGTCGGATGTCCCAGGATGTCTCGCTGGCCAACACGCTGGCGAGTTACACGCTCCGCTACGACATCATCGAACTCGCCGACGATCCCGGCAAAGTGGGCTCGGTCAAATGGGCATTCACGAACGGCTACGCGCCGCTCGGGATCGCCGCGCCGTCGATGGCCAATTGGTACAACCAAGGCTTCCTCATGTGGACCTTCGACGGGAAAGAGATCCACGACTACCCGGCGACGCTACGCGTGATCCATGAATCCGGGCCCGACGCGATGGTCGAGTACGTCTGGGACACCCCGGATGTGACCGCGACGGCGCGTTTCGCCCTCACCGCCGGTAGCGACAAACTACTGCTGTTCGGCAGCTACGAGCCGAAGGTCCCAATCGACGAATCCAAGCTGCGCCTGATGTGCTACCCAAGCACCTTCACGAAGCCATGGGTCCGGCGGACCGTGACGTCCGAGGTGATCATGACCGAGGGCTCGCGAGCCCTTGACCTCGAGACTGAGCGATGGGTCGTGTTCGAGGACGTGGCTGAGGGTCGACCAGGCGCGGGCTCGGCGGGCCTGCTGCTCGGGGACGCGACAGCCTACAGCGAAGCAACGGTCGGAGCGGGCGGGTATGCCAACTACGCCAATCTCACGCTGGCGCCGGACCGACAGAGCTTCGCCGTCGGCCTGTACGAGTTCCCGGACATGCCCGATCCGGCCGTGACTCGAGACTATTTCTCGCGCATGGGCGACGAGGAATCCGACGCCATCGCTCAACTCGCATCCGCGGATCTCGATCAGCCCCTGGCGCCGATCCCATTCGATGCCGCCCGGCTTGCCCTGATACTCAGACGCGACGCCGCGAAGTTCGAGCGCCCGGCTGAGATCTGGCGACCCGATGCTGAGGCCCTCGACTTCCCATGGGCCGCGAAGCTGCCGGATGGACCCGTCAGAGTTGCATTGCTCTGCGGACGCTGGACGGCGTTTGAGACCATGGAACTCGGGCGACGGCTCGAGATGGATGTCGAGCACCTGTACTTCGACACCAAGGCATCGCTGTCGGAGCCGGGCAACTGGCCCTACCGGAATCAGACCGGCATCGGCGCCTTGGGTCTCGGCGTTGCGGAGCGCCATGGGGTGCAGATCTGCACGGCCGACGATCGCGAAGTCATGATGGTCGCGGGTCTGAACAGCAATGCCATCCCAAAGCGACTCCGCGAGATCATCGTCGACCAGGTCCAGGCGGGCAAGGGCCTGATCCTCACGGGCGAAACGACCCACCTCAGGGCGTGGCCGGAGGAGCTATTTGCTGACCGCGACGACAGCCTGGTCGACGCGATCAGCGTGTCAATGCCATGGGACGAGATACCCGGGTTGCGGCCCGGCGAGAGGGGCCGCGTCACCGAGGGGCCTCCGTTTGAGGGCTACCGATTCGGCGAGGGACGCGTGATCGTCTTTCGGTCCAAGCTGGGCCACTATTCCTCGCTGGTCCCACTCAGCGACGCCGTCTACGGCCTCGATGCGGCCATGGATCGCGTGCTCGCCATGCACGCGAAGGCGGTCCTCGCCGCGACCGATCGAGACCTGCCCGTCGACGTAAGCGCGTCGATCCAAGGTGGCACTCCGACCGCCGGCGAGCCAATCGACCTGGCCGTCACCGCGAACGCGCCCGAGGGCGCGACAGTGTCGATTCGCGTTCAGGACGGCTTCGGGCGACTACTGGCGACGCGGACCGCGACGCCAAACGAGGATATCGCGCTGGCGGGGATGGCCTCGGGATCCGAGCACTTCGTCGACATCCTCGTTCGCGGCGAGGGCGGAGAGTGCCTCGGCTTCGCGGCGATCTCCACCACCGCAGCGGAGGCCGCGACGATCGGTGATGTAGCCCTGTCGCCCGGCGTCCGATCGCACCCGGCCGCGCCGACAGTCGTCGACCTCGTGGATGGCGGCGCGCTGACGTGTGACGTGACCTTTGGCGGATTGGCTGGCCTCGACGAGGTGACGATGGGCTGCGTCGTCACCGATTGCTTCGGACGGACACTGGCCGCGACGGAGACGCCAGTCACGGGCGCTCGGGCAGTGCTTGAGCTACCAATCGCGCGTCCCGTCACCGTTGCCCACCACGTTGACGTCACGCTGGTGGCAGACGGCAAGCCCCTCGCCTTCCACCGCGAGCCGTTCACCGTTCCCGTCCCCTATCCCCTTGACGATTTCACGCTGCTCATGTGGACATACGCGGGCGGCGAGCCGTCGGTGCGGCGCACGGACCGGATGTGCTACGAGCTGGGCGCGGAGATGTCTGACCTCTGCCACGTGGGTGGCTACGCCGACGAGGCCGCCGCGCGCGAGTATGCGGTCAGCGCGCAATCGGGGATGCGCATGATCCCCTACGTGACTCGTCTCTCGGGCGCCGGCAGCGACGGCGTGCGAAGCCCGTGTCTGCACGACGAGGACTACCGTAGCCGCGCCATTGCGTCGATCGCCAACACCTCAACCCAGGCCGCGCCTTACGCGCCGGTTGCTTACACGCTGGGCGACGAGAACTACCTTACCCGCAACTCCGGCCCCGGCGTTTGCAGCTCGCCAGAAACGATGGCCGCGTTCCGCGACTGGCTTGAGGCGAAGTACGTCGATGTCGCGGACCTCAACGCCGCGTGGGCGACCGACCTCGGCGGATTTGCCGACGTCGCGGAGCCAATGACGTTGGTGTCGGCGACCGAGCAGACCGAGAGCTTCGCCCCGTGGTTCGACCACCGGCTGTTCATGGACACGGCGTTCGCCGAGACGCACGATCTCTTCGCCGATGCCATCCGCGGCGTCGACCCCGGCGCCAAGGTTGGCTGGGATGGCCTGCTGAGCTACCACTGGCAGGCGGGGTACGACTTCTATCAGCTCTCCCGCAACATGGAACTCAACCAGGTCTACACGAGCATCTGGCCGCAGGATGAATTCGTGCGCTCGTTCGCGCAAGAGGGCGCGCTCACCGGGCAGTGGGGCAACTCCGTCGCAGACAACGAAGACGGCTTCGCCGCGATGGCCTGGCACAATGCGTTCAACGGGCACAACTCGGCCTGGTGGTGGACATCCTGGGGCTGCGACTACATCCCGTTCAACCCGGATCACTCGATATCCGAGTTCGGTCGATGGCACTTCGATGCCGCCAACGAGGTCACTGCCGGTCCCGGCAAACTCCTCGTCAACGCGAAGCGCGACAACTCAGGCATCGCGGTGCTCTACAACCAGGCCGGTGTGTTCGCCGCGAAACTGGCCGAGAAGGTCGCGCCTGGCTCGGCGTTCGCCGGCGACGCCACGTGGCTGGATAACCACAAGGGTCTCTTGCGCGCGCTCCAGGATCTGGGATACCAGTTCGAATACGTCGCGGCGGCGGAGATCGACGAGCAAGGGGCGCAAGCCCTCGAGGGATTCCAAGCGCTGTTCCTGCCCTTGGCGACATGCATCTCAGACGAGCAAGTCACGGCCATCAAGGCGTTTGCCAACGCAGGCGGAGCGGTCATCGCGGACGGTCGGCCGGGCATCCTCACGGGGAGCGGGGTACCCCGGCAGGATCGTCCACTGGACGATCTCTTCGGGGTAGAGTCGCCTTCGGGGATGGAGGCGTTTGCCATCAGTTCCGCGCCGCTTCCGGAGGGTGCCGCCCTCCCCATGGGCCCCGCGCTGGAGCCGGGCATCGAGGTAACAACGGGGGCCGCTAGTATGGAGTTCGGCAATCAACAGCATGTCATTGCACACGACTCGGCGCTGCTCCTCAACAGTCCATTCCGTCAGTACAACAGCCTCCGCGTCGAGGAGGAGGCCGACGCCTTCCTGCAAGTGATCGCCCAGCCGCTGGCGGCGCGAGGGATGCGTCCGTACTGCACGCTCGGGGTAGCCAACGGCCCCGCTCAGTGCGTCGAGCAGGCCATGTTCGTTAGCGGCGACATCCGCTACCTTTGCCTCGAGCAGGACATCCTTCTGCGCGGCATCGAGCCGCAGACGGCCACGCTCACGCTCCCAGAACCGAGCATCGTCTACGACATGCGAGATCGGAAGCAGGTCGGAGATGGTCCTGTTCAGTCGTGGGAGGTCGAGATCTCGCGCGGGCGGCCGCTCATGTTCGCGCTGATGCCGTATGAGGTGACCGGCCTGAGCGCGCGGGTAGCTTCGGAGGCTACATTGGGCGACGAGCTGTCGGTTAACGTCCGCGTCGAGGCGGAGGATGCCACGGCGCAGTACCATGTGGTGAGGATGGATGTCTACGCGCCGGGATCGGACTCGCCGCACAGGCAATACTCGCAGAACCTTGGCTGTGAAGCGGGCGTGGGACGCGCGACGATCCCCTTCGCCCTGAATGACACCGAGGGCGAGTGGCGAATCGTCTGCACTGATTCAGCAACCGGGGTGAGCGCCGAGAAGCAGGTGGAGCTGGCCCCGTAGCAATCAGTCGACCTTGATGATCTCGAGGTCATCGATGTAGGCGTCAACGATCCCAGCGTTGTAGCTGTGGATCCAGACACGGCCGATTGCCGTGTCTTCGCTTGGGGTGAAGCCGAAGGCGAAGCTCTTCCATTCTTGATCGCCGCCTTCAAGGGTGCCGACGCTGGGGGTGTTGCCCTTGCTATCCTTCTCGGAGACCTCAACGCCGAGGGCATCGTAGTAGCGCACGTACATGCCGACGCCCTCGCCCGACACAGGGAAGGCCTTGCCGCGCAACTCGTACTTCGCGCCCGGCTCAAGCGGGAACTTGGCGGAGAAGATGTTCGATCCCATGCCCTTCTCGCTGTCGACGATTCGCAACGAGTTACTGCCCGTGGCGGCCTGTTCGGCTGAGATCTTGCCCATCTGATCTCGCTGCATGTCCCAACAGTAGCCACCCTCTTCGAAGCCACCGTTGCGGAGCACCGAACCATCCTCGTCCGGCAATTCGACCGGCGTGATCGTGAGCTTGATGGTGGCCTCGGTGACCGGCTCATTGAGTTCGATCCCGATGCGAATCGGATCGCCGTAGCTATCCTCCGTGATCTCCTCGGCAGTGACCGCGTGCGGCACGGTCGCTTCGATCTTCACCCGCACCGCCTCGTCGAAATCGTAGACGACCAACTCGCCGTCGCCGGCATCCTCCCAGTCGCCGAGAGTCACGATCGCCGTCGCGAAGGTCTGCGGATTGGCGAACGCAACGTCATCCGTCACCGTCAGCGATCCATCGCCCTCGCGGGAGTAGACGAACGTCCGGTCGAGCTTCGTCAGATCCGGCACGTCGTACGCGGACGCAATGTCGAGCATCAGCGTGTCCGCGGCGTCGGTGAAGTCGGCCTGGACGACCTGCGCGCGGGCATCCTTGCCCGTCTTCTGAAGCTCTCCCGCGACGACAGGCACGGGGTGCCCCCAGGAGTTAAGCACGTTGCTCTCGTAGCGCTTGGAGCTGAATGTCCTCGCCGTGTAGGTCTCTGATCCGGGGTCCAGCAGGACGGGCCGATCTCCCACCACTATAACGAATGAACCCACATCATTGTGGTTGTGATGCTCCGCGTTGTGGCCGCCTTTCAGCGCCACGCCCATCCGCGCCGCGCCGCCCTCGCCAGGGCGCGCGATGAGGATGCCCATCTCCTCGAACCAATCGCGCGGTTGCTGACCACCCTCGCCCGGCGGAGGCGGGTCGACGGCGGAGGCCGAGTTCTCGAAGGCGTAGATCCCCGTCTCGTAGAGAGAGCCGGCGATGCTCATGTCAAGATCGGTGTACTGCTCGAGCCCGAGCCCGTAGATGCGGTTCACAAACTGCATGATGCGACTCGATGGGCGAGTCGTGACGCCACAGTCGGCGAACGCGGGGCAGACTCCGCTGACGATCCCAATTCGCGCGCCATACGTCGCCGGCGCCTCGACGTTGTCTCCGGCGAAGAGGTCGACTCCGGCGCCGGTGGCCTGGCGGACCGTCTCGGCCAGCAGCACGTAGTAGCCAAAGCCGTAATTCCAGTAGCCCGTGCCCTCGGTGCAGTAGCCGTCGGAGGTGAAGCCACGCAGGAAGTTCTTGCTGAAGTGCTCTGCCGCCGCGATGAAGTAGGCCCGGTCGTCCGTCGGCTCAATGGTCGCCAGCGCGGCTCCCGTCACCCCACCGAGGCAGACGGAGTTCCAGTTGTTCGTCGTCGCCATCCACCAGTTTCGGCCGCGCTCGCCCGCCGCCATCGCGCGGAACGGATCGAGCACGCGCTCAGTGACGTTGGCGCGGATCAACTCGCGCGTCTCGTCGCTGAGCCTATCGCCCAGCGCGTGCCGGGCCGTGGCCAGATTCCACGCCATCGATGCCGAGGCGAGATCGATGTCAGTGATCTTGCCCTCGAAGTTCGCGAGACTCCGGTCATGGGCCGGCATCACCCACGTCTTCTCCTCGCATAGCGCCGCGACGATCTCCTCGAAGGCCTCGATAAAGCGCCCCTGGTTGTCGAAGCACTCCGCCTGCACCAGCGTCGTGATCCGGCCGCGGCGCTGTCCCGCGACACGCTGCCAGCGCGTCCGGTTGCCGGTCTTGCTGAAGTCGAGGTACAGGTCATCGGGTTGCTCGGGGATCGGCTGGGCGAGCAGGTCACCAGCCCTGGACACGATCGACGCCACGTCTGTGCGAGCCGCCAACGCATCCCACGCCTCGCGGTCGTCGGCCGTTGGGCCGAGGCCCACCGGCGCGGCCGGCAGCATGGCGGCGATTTCCGTCACCCGTTCAGGGCGGATCTCATCCTGAGCCATCGCAATTCCCCCCGTCATGATGCACAACACCACGGCTATCAGGCGCCAGTTCATCGTCAGTCTCCTTGATGGTCACTCAGCGGCGACACGACGTCCGGTCGTCCCATCCGCCAGCGTCTCGGTCACCGAGATCGCCCCGCCCACCTTTGCTTCCACGCGAAGGGTGCGACCGTCAGCCAACGCGACATCGGCCGCCATCGCGCCGACGGGCGTGATCTTGCGAATGGGGTCTCCCGCGCCTGGCTTCAGCGGCAGAAGCAGCGTCAGGAAATGCTGAACGCCGGACCCGGATCGTCGGTGCGTCAACGTCGTCGCGGGCACGTATTGCGGATCGCTATCCTTGTTAACCCACCAGCCCAGTAGCTCCGGCTCGCTCTGCGCGCTGACTGCGTCCGCCGCGAGCCCGTCGGCTAGCAGCGGCGCGACCGCGAGGTTTGGCTGGTCCTCGGCAGTCGTGCTCAGTGTCAGCGTCGCGTCATTCAGTTCCGTGCCCGTGGGCGAGAGGTGCCAGCGGGCCTCATACGCGTGTTCGGCGTCGTCCGCCGGTTCAAGAGCATCAAATACAATGAAGAGGTCCGGCTTCACGAAGAGAACCGAACGCCGATGAGTCGCAGGCTTGTAGCCCTCATTTCCGAACCCGCCGTCGTAGACACCTGCCGCGAAGTCGAACTCATCATTGCTCTGCCAACGCGCGTCGACCGGCTCGCGTGAGATCCGGTGGTCTCCGCCACGCTTCTGGTGTTTGCCATCAACGTTGATCACGTTATGCGATGGAGCGCCCGTCCCATAGGCCCGCCACGGCGAGCGCTCGTAGCTCCCGCCGCCGCCATCGAACAGAGTCTCGCGACCGTAGGACCAGACCACCAAGTTCAGCTTGTCCTGGTGCAGGTGCCCCGAGCCCAATGGGCCCGCATCAAATGCCGCGTAGCACGCGTCGCGCTCCCACCCCGAGCGCATCGCGTAGTAGCCGGCCCAGTCGAGCGCGCGCGACGTGCCCTCGGGCGGCCGGCCCTCGGCGCCGTCGGTGGCGATCCACTGGAAGTCGGTCCGCTCTGGGAACAACTCGAAGGCGCCGCGGAGCGAACTCGCGACATTCACGCCCCACGAGTCGTTGAAGCGCGGCAGATTACGGTCCGGAGTCATCAGACGGAGATTGAAGTCAAAGGCCTTCTCGGTCTCTCCGATGTAGCCATCCGGCAGCTCGCGCTGGCGTCCCGCCATGTTGGCCACTCGCGGGATCTTGAGGATATTGCCGAGCGCTACCTGATGGTAGCCTGGCGTCAACTCCGTCTGCGCGCCGTCGGGGTAGAACTGCTTGTTCAGCTCATCGTGCATCCGCCCAATCGCATAGGTCCGCCACTCCTCCGCCTGCTTCACCTCGGGGAAGACCACGCCAACGGTATAGAGACCGGACATCTCCATCGTGAGCCAGTTCCCACCTGTCGGGTGTCGACGCAAGTGCTCGGCGTGCTCGATGCATGACCTGAGGTAGAGGATGATGTCGTCATCGGTGAACACGGGCGAGTGCAAGAACCGATGGTACGCGTCCGGCCACGAGCCGCCCATGCGAATCCCGCACTCAATGGTCCGCCATGCCGAGCCCGCGGTGTTCCCGGCACTGTCGGGACGCGGGCAGTCCCTCACCCAACTCCGCAGGTGATCGACGAAGGTCTCCGCGTAGACGTCCTCACCCGTCGCCCAGTACGTCCGGCCCAACTCGTACCAGTAGCCCATGCGACCGCACTGCCACTGCCACTCGGGGTTGAAGGGGATCTCATCGCGGACCCGGGTCGGATTGAGGAACCAGTCGATCTTCCCGCCGGGGAACTCGTGCCAGATCGCGATTTGACGGATCTCGCCCCGGACGGTCTTGTCTGCCGCATCGCGGTTGTGGCGGATGCCGGTGTCCACCTCGTGCGGATCAAACCACCACGCCGCGCTGGTGCGGGCGCGGAGGTATGCCGCCAGCTCGGACTTCGCCTTGGCGACATCGCCTGCGTCGGCGGCATCGCGGGCGGCTTCGAGTCCCGGCAGCGTGAGGTCAAGCGCCTCGAGGAGTTGCTCGTCGGTCAATGTCGGTCCCACCCTATCGAACAGCTCGAGTTGATCAATATGTGCGACGGCCCGCGGGTCCGGCTCATTCTCCCAGCCACTCGCGGCGAAGTACACGCCGTCGATCTGGTCCCAGCCGAGGGGGCGCCGAGCCGACCCCATCGACTTCCGATCGAGCACGATCTGCCGCCAACCCTCGAAGTCCAACTTCAGCCGCGCCATCCAGTAATCCATGCCCTCGGTGTCCGGATTCTCGCTCCGGATGATGAGCATGAAAGCCGAGCCGGTATTGACTTCGCTGTGCAGCCAGAAGCGAATCGACTTGCAGATCGTCCAATCGGCAGGGGGGTCAACGAGACGTAGCGTATCAGCGTCTGCATGCGCCCAACGGACCGATGCCTCGCCGGCGCGCGTGACGTCGCTGCCGAGGGTCCCGCCCTCCCACTCGCCCGCGTCCTCGCAGGCGGCGACGATAACTGGGGCAGGCGCATCCTGACAGGCCGCGGCCAGACTGACAGCGAGACAGATCGATATGATCGCAGAGCGCATGGGGCCCCTCGCGTTGCTGGTGTCACATGTCATTCGCCTCTAACGCCCCTCGCCCTCTGTCGTTCCGAGTGCTGGGAGAGCGGGGCTGGGCGCGACGGTCGGGGTCGAGACATACCTGAACCCGGAGGAGGTTCTGTGATGGTCGAGGGGACTGGGGCACGCGCGCGGCGCCAAGAGAGCCTGAACCGGCGCGGCCCCATCTCAGTCGGTGGCTATCGGAGGTTCATCGGGCGGATCGTCCCCGTGAAGGCGATTGGGCCCGTCGCTTGAGAAGTACTTGTGGACCTCGCTGACCAGAATGCCGCTCAGACAGACGATTCCAATCAGGTTCGGGAACGCCATTAGCCCGTTCATGATGTCGGTGAGATCCCAAACGATCCCCACCTTGATGACCGATCCCACGACCAACAGCACCACGTGCATCCACCGGAAGACAGGGATCGCCTTCCGGCCGAAAAGGTACTCGGCCGACCGGTCGCCGTAGTAGGGCCAACTCAACACGGTTGAGAACGCGAAGAGCGCGAGACCCATGGTCACCAAATAAGGCCCAAAGGAGAACTCGCCTGCGCCGATCTTCGGGAAGCCGAGTTCGAAGGCGCGAGCGCTGAGCGGCGCGCCGGTGCGCAATAGGCCGTCCGGCCCCGCCTCGGTCCACGCGCCGGTCACGATGATCACGACCGCCGTCATCGTGCAAATGATGAGCGTGTCGATCAGCGGCCCGACCATTGCCACGAGACCCTCGCGGACGGGCTCTTTCGTCTTCGCGGCTGAGTGGGCAATCGACGCGCTGCCCAGGCCACCCTCGTTGGAGAATAGCCCGCGCGCCACGCCCTGGCGCATGGTCTCGCGAACCGTCACGCCCATGAACGCGCCCATGCCCGCTTGCGGAGTGAAGGCCTTCGACACGATCAGCGCCAGCGCCCCCGGGATCTCGCCCGCAAAGCGAGCCAGCACCACGATCGCGCCGATCACGTAGATCACGCACATGACGGGTATCAGGCGCTCAGCTACCTTGCCGATGCGTCGGATGCCCCCGAACACGATCGCCGCAACCAGGGCCGCCATGGCAATCCCGGTGAAGATCGGCGGCACGTTCCACAGATCGTGCAGCGAATCCGCCACGGAGTTCGACTGGGTCATGCACCCGATGCCAAACGTCGCGATCATGGTGCAGAACGCAAACATGATTGCGAGCCACTTCTGCTTGAGGCCCCGCTGCAGGTAGTACATCGGACCGCCGCTAGCGGAACCATCCTCGTGGATCACGCGGTACTTCAGCCCAAGACACGCGCTGGCGAACTTGTTCACCATCCCCAACACGCCCGTTACCCACATCCAGAAGACCGCGCCCGGACCGCCGCCGGCGATTGCCGTTGCCACGCCGACGATATTCCCAGTGCCGATAGTCGCGGACAGCGCGGCCGCCAAGGCCTGGAAGTGGGAGACGTCGCCCTCCTCGGCCGGATCGTCATATTTCCCGGTGATGAGCTGGAGACCGTGCCACAGGCGCGTTAGCTGGATGCCCTTCAGGCGGACGGTGAGGTACAGGCCGGCAAATATCAGCATTATCGCCAGCGGCATTCCCCACATCGCGGTGGCGACGGCGCTCGTGGTCTGTTCAATGAAGCCCATGCGGCGCTCCTCCGAGAGTGCTGTGGCCGGGGTCCGACGCTCATTCGCCAAGCGCGCTAGTTCGGCCTGCCAGGCAGGTCAACCGGCGGGCAACCGCAAACTCACTCGGGACGCACGATCCGCAATCGCGAGCGTTGTTCTTGATGGGGACACCAATTGGAGACTGCCGCACCATGACACGAGCGCCTATCTGGGCACTGCTGTGCCTCTCAGTTGCACTTGCCGGACCTGCCGCCCATGCCGAAGACTGGCCGATGTGGCGTTATGACGCCGGCCGCACCGCGGCCTCGCCGGAGGAGTTGCCCACTGACTTGCATCTTCAGTGGACGCTGAAACTCCCCACGCCCAAGGCCGCTTGGCCGTGGACGCAGTACCGTCTCCTGTTCGATGCATCGTATGAGCCGATCGTCATGGGCGAGCGCATGTTCGTGGCGTCGATGGTCCGCGACAGCGTTACGGCATACGATCTCGCCACGGGCGAGGAGGCCTGGCGCTTCTACGCCGAGGGCCCTGTCCGATTCGCGCCCGTGGCGGCGAACGGAAGGGTGTACTTCGGCTCCGACGACGGTTGCCTCTACTGTCTGAGCGCCGACAATGGCTCGCTCATCTTCAAGTTCGATGCCACGCCAACGAACCGGATGATCCTTGGCAACGAGCGCATGATCTCAAGCTGGCCCATGCGGGGCGCGCCGGTGCTCTACGATGGCAAGATCTACTTCGGCGCGGGCATCTGGCCGTTCATGGGCACGTTCCTCTATGCGTTGGATGCTGAGACCGGCGAGGTCGTCTGGCAGAACAGCGGCAGCGCATCCGTCTGGATCCTCCAGCCCCACGGCAGCCCGTCATTCGCCGGAGTTGGGCCTCAAGGCTACACGATCGCGACGGACGACACGATCCTCTTCTCCGGCGGACGCTCCGTCCCGGCTGCTTACGACCGCGACACCGGAGCATTTCGCTACTACTACCCGGGCTGGAACAAAGCCGGCAACTACAAGGTCTTCGCCCGTGATGAGTGGTTTCTGAACGAGGACACCATCTTCGACATCGCCGGAGGTCAGCCGTTCACGCGCGTCCGAGCGACCGTCATGTCGGCGGCGGAGATGGTCGGCATCCACGAGGGCGTCATCCAGGCATTCCCACTCCGCAAGCCTGACGAGAAACAGGTCACCAAGAAGAACAAGCGCGGCGAGGAGTACCAGGAAACCCAATACTCATACCCGCTGACATGGCAGTTCATGACCGACCCCAAACTCGACAGGCTGATGCTCCAGGCCGGATCCCGCGTGTTCGGCGCCGGGCCTGACGGGCAGATCGCCGCAGTGAACGTCCCCACCACGGGCGACAAGGGCACGTTGTCCTGGCAGTCAAAGGTCGACGGCGAGCCGTTCTCCATGATCGCGGCTAACGGTCGCTTGCTCGTCACGACTAAGGACGGCGCCATCCACTGCTTCGGTGCCACTGAAGCCCAGGCGCGCGTCATTGAGGCGACGCCCACGTCAACCGAATCGCCTCTCAGCCCATCCGCCGAGTTGGTACTGGCGCAAACGAAGGTGACCGACGGCTACGCGCTCGTGCTAGGCCTCGGAACGGGGCAACTTGCCGAGGGGCTGGTCCGGGGCTCCAACTTGAGGGTAATCGGCGTCGACTCGGACGCCAACAAGGTCAACGCGCTTCGCCGGAAGCTCGATGACGCCGGACTGTACGGCGAACGGATCTCGCTGCTCACCGGCGACATCTCGACGCTGGACCTCCCAGCCTACTTCGCGGATCTCATCGTATCAGAGAGCCTGCCGGGCGCGGGCCTGACACGAGCAACTGATCCCATCGCCGACATCTTCCACTCGATCCGACCCTACGGCGGCATGGCTTGCTTCACGCCCGCCCAGGCGAAACGCCTGAAGGTTGAGAAGCGCGTCGACCGCGAGGATCTCCCGATGGCCGCCGTCGTTGTCGGCACGAAGGTCACCGTGCTCAGGCGGGAGGGATCGCTCCCCGGGGCGGGTTCATGGACGCACCAGAATGGCGATGTGGCCAACACGGTGTTCTCCTCCGACTCCGCCGTCAAGGGCCCCCTCGGACTGCTATGGTTCGGCGGCCCGTCGCACGCTGACGTCCTCCCTCGCCATGGCCATGGCCCGCCACCGCAGGTGCTGGGCGGGAAGGTCTTCCTTGAGGGGATGAACCTCCTCCAGGCGCGCGATGTCTACACCGGTCGAGTGCTCTGGAAGCGTGAGTTCGAGGAACTCAATACCTTTGGCGCGTACTACGATCACACGTACCGGCCCGACCCGTATGACCGCACGTATAACCAGGTCCACATCCCCGGCGCCAACGCCATCGGGACGAACTACGTCGTGACCGAAGACGCCGTCTATCTCGCCATCGGCCCCGACTGCCTCCTTCTCGATCCCGACACGGGAGAGACCGTCAGCACGTTCCGCCTGGATCCGGGCGATGAGCCTCGAAACTGGGGCTACATCGGAGTCTACGGCAACTACCTGATCGCCGGCGCGCGTCCGCTGGGGCTGAGCGATGAGGAAGTTACTCGCAACGACAAGTTCTCGGTCGGGAGCCAGGATCTCGTTGTTCTGAATCGCGAGACGGGCGACATCATCTGGAGCCGCGAGGCGGCCCACAACTTCAGGCACAACACCATCATCGCCGGCGCGGGCAAGGTATTCTGCGTCGATGGCATGTCCAAGCCACGCCTGGAGCACCTGAAGAAACGCGGCATTGAGGTCTCGGCGGAACCGCGCATCCTGGCACTTGACGTGGCCACGGGCGATGAGATCTGGAGCACCACCGAGAACGTCGCCGGCACGTGGCTGGGATACTCCGAGGAATTCGATATCCTCCTCCACGGTGGAAGCCGCGCGGGCGACCGGGCGCGCGACGAGGTCGGCAAGGGAATGGCCGCCTACAAGGGCGCGGACGGATCGTCGCTGTGGTATGACGACCGCTCCTACTCAGGTCCACCCATCCTGCGGCATGACACGATCATCACCCAGACCGGCGGCGGCAATACTTCCGCCGGCCCAGCCCACTTCTACAGCCTCATCACGGGCGAACCGATCACGCGGGAGCACCCCCTGACCGGCGCCGATATCCCGATGAACTGGATCCGGTTCAAGGGCTGCAACACGGCCGTCGCCAGCGAGAACCTACTCACATTCCGTTCCGCCTCCGCGTGTTTCGTCGACTTCACGACCGGCACCGGCACGACGACCATTGGCGGATTCAAGTCCGGGTGCACGTCGAACCTCATCGTCGCGGACGGCGTCCTGAACGCGCCCGACTACACGCGCACCTGCACGTGCTCGTACCAGAACCAGAGCTCCCTTGCCTTGGCCTACGATCCCGACGTTGAGGCGTGGTCATTCGACTACTTCCTGCCGACTGAAGAACCAGCGCCGATCTCGCGGCTGGGCATCAACTTCGGCGCGCCGGGGAATCGCGCGGCCGAGTCCGGGACGCTGTTCCTCGAGATCCCCAACGTCGGCGGCCCGTCGCCAAACGTGCCTGTCCGCCTGCTGTCGGGCGACCCGACCTGGTTCCGCCACCACTCATCACGCGTGGCCGGCGACATGGCGTGGGTCGGGGCGTCAGGCATCAAAGGCACGGTGACGATAGCGATCCGACCATTCCTCCAGCCTGAAGCGGCGGGTCAACCCGTTCAGGCCATTGAGCGTAACGCGCACACGCTCGATCTGCCAACCGATGAACCCGCCGGCTCCTTCGACGCGCCGCGAGCGTACACCGTCCGGCTCTACTTCACCGAAACCGACGGTCTCTCCCGCGGCGAGCGCGTCTTCAACGTGTCGCTGCAGGGCGAGACCGCCCTCGAGAACTTCGACATCGCGGCGACGGCCGGCGGGCCGGGCCGGACGGTCGTGCAGGAGTTCGCCGGGATCGGAATCAAGGATGACTTGGCCATTTCGCTCACGCCCGTTAGTGGCGCCGAGCCCGTACTCTCGGGCGTTGAGTTGCTTGCCGAACTCGAATAGGCCCTCGGAGGCGTCCCAATGCGCCGCATCCATCTCGCGGTGATCCTCGCTTTGGTTGCGATCGTCGTCGCGCCCGCGCTCGCCGCTGACCCGCCGGTCTACTCGCACAAGCCCAACGCAATCGAATTCGAGCCGCGCGAGGCGAAGTTCGCGCGCATCGTCGTGCGGGCGACGAGTTCGGGCACGCAAGCGTGCATCGATGAGCTTGAGGTCTACGCGCCAGGGAGCGAAGACAACCTGGCGCTGGAGGGCACCCCGTCTGCCTCGTCGTGTTTCGCCGGCTACGCAGCCCATGCCATCGTCCATCTGAACGATGGCGAGTACGGCAACGCTCGGAGCTGGATCGCCGCCACCACTGGCGAGGAGTGGGCACAGGTCGAACTGGCCGAGCCCGCGATGGTCGCCAAGGTCGTCATCTCGCGCGACCGCAACCGCCAGTACGGCGACCGCGTGCCGACGGACTTCGATGTCCGGCTGTCCCTCGATGGGGACACGTGGGAAACGGTCCGCGCGATCGAGACCGTAGCCATCAATGGTGCCCTCGGCCCGGGCGGGCCCGATCCCGTCGTGCCCGGTCCGCCGCCGCCGCCCAAGATCGGCACAGACGGCAGTGTCCACGCAACGGCCGCCGCCACGCTCGACGTTCCGACCGAGGATGCGTCCGGCTTCACCAACCTCGCGTTGCTACCCGACGCCAGGGCGTCTGCATCCAGTGTCTACGCCGATGGCGGCAACAGACTTCACCAGATCGCGCACCTCAACGACGGCCTCGCCGGTAACCCCCACAGTTGGATCAGCAAGGGCGAGCCATCGTGGGCGGAGATCGATCTCGGCGACGAACACTGGGTCTGCAAGGTCGCGCTCGGGAACGACGCATCGGGCCAACTTGGCGACCGGTCGGCCACGAGTTTCCGGATTCTTCTAGCGACTGAGCGCGCCGATGACAGCGACGACGACGCGTGGACGCCTGCCTACGAGCGGTCCGCTGGGCCCCTGCTGTTGCGGTCTGAGTTCACCTTCAAACCGATCCGCGCGCGCTGGGTCCGCGTCGCCATCGACACTGCGGCCCGATCCGAAGCTCGGATCGATGAGATCGAGGTTTATGGGCGCAAGTCGACCATCACTCTGGCGGAGGTCGGGCCGTTGACGCCGCAGGACTCGCCCTCGGTGGGCGACGCTCAGCTTCTCCGCGACGCGTTCGTGGCCGAGGAGCACGCCTGGCTCAAGACATACGGACGCGCGGATCTATCGCCCCTGCTCGTGCCGTACAACGGGCGCGTCACCGAGTATCCGAGGCATGTCGGCGATGATTGGTTGCCCCTTCCGCCGATGGCAACCAAGCCCGCCCTGGATGGCGACCTCAGCGACGCCTGCTGGCTCGACGCGTCCCGTGGCGTGGCGCGCGTGGCCGACCCCTATGACTTCGACCAGTCGCCGCTCGTCGAGCACATCGCTCGGGCCGGGCACGACGACGAGAGCCTCTATCTCGCCATCCGCACGGATCGTCTCCTGAGCGGGCATGTCGCCGTGATCTACCCCATCGGGTGGCACGAGGCGTCCGTGCTGGCGATCACCGGCGACGGACTCGTGCTGAACAAGTACGAGCGAGAGGGAGACCAGTCGGCGAGTCTTGTGGAGACGATTCCCGTCGAGGGCGCCCACAGCGCCGATCTCACCCGGTTCGAGGTCAAGCTGCCCCTGAGCGCGTTCCCTGAGTGCGAGACTCGCGGCCTGCGCGTCGGCCTGGGCATGGGCGGGCGCCACACGAGCGCGCTCGGGCGCCAGGTGGACTTTGTGTTCGCGCCGCTCGCCGTGGGCCAAGTCGGCCCTTGCGTCGACGGCACGTTCGACCTTCGAGTGTCGGTGCCCGAGTCAGCGGAAGCCACCACCATCACCGGCTTGGCCGCGGAGCCACTCGCCCTGGGGGCCGGCGAGGCTC
The DNA here is from genome assembly GCA_964555935.1 of uncultured Armatimonadia bacterium. Classification (GTDB taxonomy): domain Bacteria; phylum Armatimonadota; class Zipacnadia; order Zipacnadales; family VGFC01; genus CAZKUN01. Next base: position 23,522 of record CAZKUN010000016.1, read on the forward strand.
GTGTCGTGAAGATCGCGGCAGACGCGGGGGCCATCGGCCCCAGGGCGGACGTTGACTTCGCCACGACTGCGGGCGACCAGTTCAGCCTGCACCTCTTCCGGTACGATCCCCTTGAGCGGACGCTGACCCTCGCTGAGGAGATGGCCACGCGGTTCGCGGCGAAGGGCATTGATGTGGGCAGCGAGCGCGCGGAGCTCGACCGCCTGCGTGAACTCCAGCACGGCCTGCTCGCGAAGGCTCCCGATCTCACCGACACTCGTGAGGCCTTCTACACATCCCGTCTCGCAAAGCGCGACCTGTTCCTCCGCGATCCCGATCTCGCGCCTGTCGAGAGGGTCCTGTTCGTCAAGCGCCACGCCTTCCACCCATCTCACATCTACACCGACTACACGGACGCGCCGTTCCGGCCCGGCGGCGGCGTCTATACCATCGACATCCCCCGGAAGGATGGACGCATCGATCCTGCGCTAGCCGCCCTGACTGAACTCTTCGACGCCGAGGGCGGCATCCCGCGTGACCCGATTGCGGACTTCGACCTTGGCCGCATCTACTTCGGCCACCGGCCCACGGCGGACGGCTTCTACCACATCAACTCGATGAACGCCGACGGTTCGGATCTGCAGCAGATCACCGACGGGCCGTACCACGATTTCTATCCCGTGCCCCTGCCCGATGGCGGCCTCGGGTTCATCACCACGCGCTGCACCTCCCGGGTCTTCTGCTTCCGGTGGACGTCGTCCGTTCTCTTCCGGATGAACCCGGACGGCTCCGAAATCCGCCCGCTGTCGTTCTCAAGTCTCAGCGAGTGGGCGCCGACGGTCATGCGCGATGGGCGAATCATCTGGACGCGCTGGGAGTACGTCGACAAGGGCGCGGATTTCAGTCAGACGCTCTGGTCCATCAACCCGGACGGCACCGATCCGGAGGTTGTGTTCGGCAACACGATCATCCAGCCAAACGGGTACGCGTCCGGTCGCGAGGTGCCAGGGACCAGCGAGATCTCATGCACGCTCGTCAGCCACTTCGGCGACATCAACGGGCCGGTGGCGTTGGTTGATCTCTCGAAGGGGCGCTTCAACCCCAAGGCGATCACCAGCATCACGCCCGAGGTCCCGTGGCCCGGCAACTGGCCTCGCAGCGAGTGCTTCCGCGACCCCTACCCAATCTCAGGCGATCTCTTCCTCGTCTCTCACGCGCCGCGCGACCGCTTCGGCCTATACGTCATCGACCGTTTCGGCAACCGAGAAGTGCTTCACATGGACGCGACGTATGGCTCGATGGGTCCGATCCCGTTCCGCGTTGCCGAGCCGCCCCCCGCTCTGCCGGACGTGACTGATCCGACGTCCGACACGGGCGAGTTCGTGATGATCGACGTGAACCGGGGCCTGGAGGACACAGTGCCCGAGGGCCAAGTCAAGTGGCTGCGCGTGGTCGAGGAAGTGCGCCACAACCTGAATGCCAAGCCGAACTTCGACCACGAGGACTTCATGAAGTGGTACGCCTCGCCGGTGGACATCGTCAGCGGCCCGTCGGGCTGGCCGGCTTACACGGCGAAGGCTCCACTGGGTCTCGTTCGCGTCGAGGAGGACGGCTCGGCCCGCTTCAAAGCACCCGCAGGCAAGGTGCTCTACTTCCAAGCGCTGGACGCGGACTTCAACGAACTGCAGCGGATGCGAAGTGTCGTGCAGCTTCAGCCCGGCGAGACGCGGAGCTGCGTCGGTTGCCACGAGGACCGCGCGTCAACGCCGCCCACGCAGCATCCAATCGCTCTGGACAAGCCGGCGCAAGTGATCCAGCCCCACCCGTGGGGTAGCGGCGCGTTCTCGTACGAGCAAGTGGTCCAGCCCGTGCTCGACCGGAAGTGCGTCTCGTGTCACGATGCGACTGGGGCGCAGCCGGACCTGCGCGCCGACCTCGATTTCGAGCGCGTGCCGGTCTCGTACCGCAGTTTCATATCGGGGGGCTACGTGGACTTCGTCGACTGTGGATTCAACTCGGCGGGGTGTGAGAAGCGCGAGCCGTTGACCTTCGGCACAGTGAAGAGCCGCTTGTGGCCGATCCTCGAGGACGAGAACCACGGCGGCGTCGAGTTGACGGTCGCCGAGATGCTCCGCATCAAGACTTGGACCGATCTGAACTGCCCGCTCTGGCCCGACTATCAGTTCCGTCCCGACCGTCCGGGCCCAGATGTACAGGTGACGCAGACCAACCCCCATTGAACGAGACGGGGGAGCCGCGATCGTGCCGGCTCCCCCGCTGCCTCGCGTATCGATCATCTACCCCTTAGAACGTCACCGTCTCGAACTGCGGCAGGTGCGGGGCGTTCTTCTTCAGCATCGCCTTGACCATTCTTTTGATCTCATCCAGGCCGCATACCGCCGCCGTCAGCGGATCGTAGCAGATCGCCTGGTAGACCAACTCCGGGTTACCGGTCAGCGCGGCCTCGACTGTCATTTCCTCGATCGACGCGCTCAGCGCCGTGATCGGCTGCACTGTCGCCGGCAGCTCGCCGACATGCACCGGGTTCAGCGCGCGCTTCGACGCGAAGACTGGGACCTCAACGCAGCAGTTCTGCGGGAGGTTGGTGATGATGCCCGTGTTCGGCACGTTGCCGTTGAACTCGAAGGAGTCGCCGCCTAGCCACGCGTTGATGATTGAGGCCGCGTACTCGTGGCCGCGCGCGAGGTTCAGCGGAGCGGGGTCATCGAGCCACCCCTGGATGTCTTTCTTCCAAGTCTTGCCCCGAGCCAGGTAGCTCTTGACGATGTAGGCATACTCGCCCGGGTTCCAGCCCGTGCCATCCGTGCAGTACTTCTCGATGAGGTCCGGGCGCTTGCGGAACCACCAGTTGTACTCGGAGTTGTGACCACTCGACTCGGTCACGTAGTACCCGAGCGCCATGAACATCGCGTTGCGGACCTGCTCGTGGTCGCGGATCTTCTTCTTCATCGCGGCCTTCAGCAGCGGGTAGGCGTCCTCGCCGTTCCACTCGTACTTCACGAACCAGCTCAGGTGGTTGATGCCGGCGCAGACGTACGTGATCTCATCCATCGGCGCGCCGATCCAGTTGGCCAGCATGTGAGCTGTGCCCTGGACGCTGTGGCAGAGGCCGCTGGAGACGATGGACGTCTCGCGCTGCATGGCGCGGCAAAGCATCGCCATCGGGTTAGTGTAGTTGAGGAGCAGCGCCTTGGGGCACAGCTCTTCCATGTCCTTGCAGATGCTGACCATCACGGGGATGGTCCGCAGCGCGCGGAAGATGCCCGACGGTCCGCGGGTGTCACCGACATTGGTGTCGACGCCGTACTTTTTCGGGATCTCAATATCGTGACGCCAGACCTGAACGCCCCCAGCGAGGATCGTGACAAGGACCGCGTCCGCGCCCTTGAGCGCCTTGCGCCGGTCGGTCGTCGCCGTCACCTTCGCCGGACGCGCGCCTTCGTCCACGATCCGCTGGACGGCCCGCGTGATGTAGTCAAGCCGCTCTTCGTCAATGTCCATCAAACATAACTCGGCGTCCTCGGTCGTGCTGAAGGTGAGGATGTCCTTCACGAGCGTGCGGGTGAAGCCAAAACTCCCGGCACCAATGAACGCAATCTTCGCCATTGTGATCGTCTCTCCGTTTCCCGTTCTGGGGTCCCAATGGCCCCGATTCATGTGACCGCGACAGGTTCAATGGGCCGTTAGCGCCGACCTCAAGACCCGTCGTTTCTTCCGATCAGAACGACTCCAGGCATTGCCAGATATACATGTAGGCGAGGGCGTCGACGTCTTCCCACACGCGCTTGACGATGTCTGCGTCACCTTGGATCTTGGGCAATTCCGCGAGCTTCTCGGCCCACGGGATGACCGCGCCCGGGGCGCGCTTCGTCTCGCGCCATTCTGGTGTCTCGCCCGTGCCCTGGCCTCTCTCAACCGTCTCGGTCGGCCCGCCGTACTGCCCATACTCGCGCGTGAAGTCGGTCAGCGCGCGCAGGTTCTCCGTGTTCGTGTCGTCCTGCATGATCGCGCTGGCGTCCATGATGTACCCGCCATCCTGAGCGACACCATCGATGATCTTCTTGGCGTGCTCGCACACCTGCTCGGGCGTGCCGTAGCTCAGGAGGAAGTTCGGGATGCCGCCGCTCAGGCAGAACCGGTCGCCCAGCTTCTCATGCACTTCGAAAATGTCGGCCTGGTCTACGTGGTAGATGATGCTCCCCTCGGGCAGTTCCGCGAACGCGTCGAGGTGGTGATTCCAGTTGCCCTCCGCATAGAAGAGCGTCTGGATGCCCTGGTTCCACAACTCCAAGATGATTGGTTTCAGAGTCGGCCAGTAGTAGGTCGAAAACTGCTCCGGCGTCACGAAGGGAACGCACCCACGGTGCATCCAGATCGTGACCGGCGCGTTCCCCGTTGGATCCGCGCCCGACAGCGCCACGTTGCACAGATGCGGGGCCAGCGCCTCACACGCCGCCAGTACTTTCTCCGGCTGGCTCAGCAGGTCCATCGTCAGGCCGATGTAGCCGCGCAGCTTGTCCGCGATGATGTCGAGCGGCGCCTTCAGAATCCCCGCGATGGCGCCAGGCATGCCGGCTTCTTCCTGCAGGCGTACCGCCTGTGCGCCGAAGGCGGCGAAGTACTCCATCATCGCCATGCCGCCCTTGAGGAACGATAGGTTGTTCCTCATCGTGCTGGCCTCACCGATCCCCACGACGTCCGTGCTGATTCTCGGCAGCCACACGTTCATCAGAAAGCCCGTGGGGTCTTCGATGAGCGCGTCGTATTCGTCGGGCCCCATGTAGGCCGCGTCTTCGCCGGGCTCGCGGTACTGGAAGCCGGTGTTCTCGGGCAGATCGATTCCCGGGACGGCGTAGTACTCCGTCCCGATTGCCTGGGTCAGCCCCGTCCACACGTACACCATGTTCCCAACCACGGCGTCCCAGTCGAAGTCCGTAGCCGTCTTCACCGCCGCGTCGAAGGCCAGCGCGTAGTCGTGGGTGACCTGTTGCGCGGTATAGCCGGCGTATTTCGCGCAGAACTCTGCGACGAACGGACGGATCGGCACGCAATCAGGCTTGCCGTTGCGCATCGCGGTGACGTACCGCGCGAGTCTTTCGGAGTATAGCTGCTCCATGTCCTTAGCCATTGTCGGCGCGCTCCTCCGTGTCAGGTGTGGGCCACCGTTTCTTCCGCTCTTCACTCCTCACCTGCGCGCGGGGCGTTGCAGGATTCCAACGCCGGGCTCGGCAACATCACAACGAGGTGATCGAAATGCGATGGACTTTCGTGACAGCCCTCATCGTGGTTGCGTCGATGGCCGGGGCTCAAGTGCCGGAGCTGGCCAACCCGGGCTTTGAGGCGGCAGAGCAATGGTCGCTCGGCGAGGGCGCGAGCCTTCAGGAGGATGGCGCCAGGACGGGCCAGCGCCGGCTCCTCGTGCGCTCGGAGGGGGCGGAGGTGCTCGCGCGACAGGTCATCGAGGAGCCCGGCTCGCGGCCGATGGTGCTGAGCGCGTGGGTGCGGAGCGAGGGGCTGCAGGTGGACCGAGACTTCGATCCCCAGGACTACGCGTGGCTCTACTGCCACGTGCTCTACAAGGACCGCCCCTACGCGGACACGAGCCAATTCTACACGCCGATCCCAACCGGCGCCCAAGACTGGCAGCGGGTGGCGATTCAGGTACTCCCGCGCCAGGATCTTACGCCGTCGGAGATGTGGGTGTCGCTGTGCGGGCGATTTCGCCAGGGGGAGTTCTGGGCCGATGATGTGAAACTCGAGCCCGTTCGGGCTGTGCCGGGCGCGCCCGCGATGGCATGGGAACGCGCGGGGGACGCCACGCTCATCACCGACCTGAGCCAGTGCACGCCCAAGACGGCGCTGGCCGACAAGCGCCGGCGCGGCCGGTGGAAGGTGCTGGAGTATGAGACGAACACCCACGGCGGAAAGTGCATCGCGGCACTACCGAACACGGGCGCGCCGCCGGTGACGCTGCCGCTGAATACCGAGGGGTGGCATGCCGTATACATTGGCCTGAACTCGGGGATGGCAAAGGTGAAGCTCACGGGCGACCCGGCCTACCAGTGGCGCTCGCACTCCAAGGGGAACATCGATGAGATCTTCTTCAAGCACGCCGATCTCACCGGGCAGAGCCTGCAACTCGCACAGCAGTCCGCCGGGAAGGGTGTGGCGGCGGCCATCATGCACGTGAAGCTCGTGCCGCTCACCGATGCCGAGGTGGCAAGACTGCAGGCCGACGTCGAGCAACGCGAGACGAAGCAGATGGTGGCCACGATCGACGGATTCAGCTTCATCTTCTCGCGCGAGCCAACGACGAAAGCCGAGCTGCTGGAGGAATTCGAGCACTACCGTGGGACGGACTTTGGGACGCTATGGTGGTGCATCGGCGGCGCGGACGAGGTGAACTACGCCTCGGAGCTGGGGACGATCAACGGAGGCGACGTTGACGATTTTCCCCGCGAGGGCGACGCGTCGTACACGCGCGCCGTGAAGAAGCTCATCGCCAGTGAGATTGACATCACGGAGGTCGCGGTCGAGGCCGCGCGCTCGATAGGCGCCGAGATCCACATCGGCCTGCGCCCCGCCGCGTGGCAGGGAACGCCGCCCTACGAGGATTTCTTCGTCTCGGACTTCTACCGCGCCCATCCCCAGTGGCGCTGCGTCGACCGAGACGGCACGCCTGTTGCGCGGATGAGCTTCGCAATCCCCGAGGTCCGAGCGCATCTGCTCGGCATCTTCCGGGAGGTGCTGCAAGCCCGACCCGACGGCCTCAACGTGCTCTACAATCGCGGCATGCCGCTAATCCTCTGGGAGGACGCGTTCTGCGAGCAGTTCCAGGAGCGCCACGGCGAAGACGCGAAGGCGGTCGAGGAGGACGACCCGCGAATCCTCGAGCTTCGGGCGGATCTGATGACGGGCTGGATGGCGGACATCCGCGGGTTGCTCGACGAGGCTCAGCGAACGTGGGGCCGCGAGGAGCCGCTGAAGCTCTCGGCCATGGTGCTAGAGACGGAAGCCGACAACTTGAAGTTCGGCCTCGATGTTGAGCGGTGGGTGACAGAGGGGCTAATCGACCAGATCGGCATCTACAAGGGTTCGCACCGCACCTCGGGCGACCCCATCGACATGGAGTACTTCGCGCGAATCGCCGATGGCACCGACGTGACGATCCACCCGTGCATGGTGGCGTGGGCGCTGCCGAAACCCGAGGAAATGATGCGCCAGGGGCTCGATTACTATGATCGCGGCGCTGACGGGATGCTGTTCTGGGACCCGAGCGGAGTGAGCCGTAACGGCGGCCTGTGGCCGATCGTGAGCCGCATGGGGCACGTGGAGGAGCTGCGCGAGCGCGCGGACCTGGGCGAGCCGAAGCCCGTCACCATGAACCTCACCCGGTACGGCGACCATGTCTATGGCCGGTGGTCGTCGATGGCGGGGTTCTGAGGCTGCGGCCATTCACTTCACGAACACGATGTCGTCCAGCCATAGCGCGTTGACGGTCGGCTCTTCGCCACCTAGCCCGGAGATCTCCGCCAGCGTCAACTCTACCACCTGGCGCATGTCGAGGCGGTCATTCTCATCGCGCATGCCCTCGGCGATGTTCAGGTCGCTGACAGCAACATCGAGAGCGCGCAGCTCATCCCCCGGCGGCACGCTGAGCGTCGCTCGGTACCGCGTCCCGTCTCGCTCCCTCAACTCGACGAGCAACGTCGCGCGGTGCTCGGCGACTGCCGACAACCGGATGCGCGAGGTCCCCTTCAGATGCAGCCCGTTCAAACGGGTCGCCGCCGCCACAATCATCCCCTTCGGCAGATCGTAGCGCAACACAAGGCTCCGGTCGCCGTGCGCAGCCCGGCTGGGATCGTAGCTCACTTCCGTGCCTGCACCTGCGTAGAACTGCCATTGCAGCGTCGTTGTCTCGAAGCTCTCCAGCCGCATGGCACGCACACCGTCGATCTCGATCGTCTCGCCACGCGATGCCACCTTCGTCTCGAACACCGCGAAGTCATCCAGCCAGAGCTTTCGAGGCCCAAGCTCGGGAATCTCTAGGAACGGCGCGGCCACAGCCGCCGAGGCGAAGAACGCCGTCACGTCCGCGAGCATTACCGCCTGCACCTGCCAAGCGTCCAGTCGATCATTTTCATCTTGCGACCCCTCGGTCAGAGCGTGCTCGCCCAGCGATAGCTTCATCTCTTGCCATACGCCAGGCATGCTCGTGAACATCGCCACATACCGCGACCCGTCTTCCTCAACCAGCGTAGATGTCATGAGCGCCGGCGCGGTCGTCTTCAGCCAGAACCGCACGCTCTTCCCGCCCGGCAGCCCGCGAGGAGTCGACACCGCCAGCGCGCTGAGATCGCCCGGTTGCGCGATGTAGGAGTGTTCCAGGACGCCGCCGCCCTCCCGCGTCACCTGCTCGTCGCGGACCTGTGCGGGTTGCTCGTTTGGTTTCGTGCAACTCCAGCCATCCGTGTCAGCATCAAACGTGCATTGCATCAACGGACCGGCCGGCTGGCTCACGCCCGCCACGCCGACGCACAACACGATCGCCGCCATCACGAAGTGCCTCATCGCGATACCTCCGCTCCCTTCTCTCCTTAACGGATGAACGGGCCTCGGTTCTCCGGCTCACTCCTCAACCAACGGGAACTCGGTGATCCGGAGCTTCGCGCAGCCGTACGGAATCAGCGTGACGTCCTCCACGGGCTCATCCGACGTCACCGGGCTCTGCGGCAGCGGGCCTGCTTGGTTGTCTTGGATCTCCCAGTCCGGGACGCGCCTGGCCTTCGCCTTGAGCTCAACAGGCGCGCAGTCCGGGCCGAAGATGTGCTCGCGGACGCCCTTCTCCTCAGCCCGAAGATCCGGGCGGTCAGGATCCATAGCTAACGCATAGTTCCACGGCGTCGTCGGATGCACGGCGTAGTCGGGACACGGATCATCGCCGCGAATCCGCTCCCACCGCTCGCCGATGCGGAGCGAGTAGACAAGCGGCCCGCGCGTGACGGAGACCGATCCGTTGTACCGGCGTTCGGTCCGGAGAGGCATCGGCAGATCCAACTCGATCGTATCGCCGTCATGCCACTCGCGTCGGATCTCGGCAAGGATGCCAGCGTCGGCATCCACGGTCTCGCCGTTGACGCTAAGCCTGGGCTCATCACACCACGCTGGGATCCGCGGCTTGATCGGGAACGCCGTCGGTTGGCCGACGCTGACGGCCATCCGAATGGTCTCACCAAACGGGTACTCCGTCTCGACGGTCACCGCCACCGGTTGCCCGCCGCACGTCGCCCTCACCTCGCATGGGCCGTGGGCGATGGCCGCGAGCCCACCGTCGGGCGTCGCCATCCACATGTTCGCGGCGAACTTCGGCCAGCCCTGATGCTGGTTCGCGGTGCAGCATCCGAAGTTCGGTTCCAGGCCAAATACGTTCGCGTCGTCCGCGTTGTTGGTGAGCTGCCGCTTCGCGATGCTGCAGAGAACCTGGTTGGCCTGTTGGTCGTACTGATGCCCCCACGTATCCGTCGTGAACGCGCCGGGCAGAGCGTTGTACGCGATTCTTTCAAGCCGGTCGCCCCATGCCGGATCGCCGAACATCTGGATTAGCTGCTCCAGCGAGAACATCTCCTCCACGACAGCGCACGTCTCCGTGCCTTGGGTCGGGTTCTTCCCGGCGAGGTGCTCGTCCCCGGTGAAGATGCCCGTCGCCTGCCCGTGGAACTCGTCGAGATTTGCCAACGCCGCGTCGACGCCCTCACGGTGCTCGGGCCAGCCCAGCAAGAGGTGCTGAACGCCCGGCGTCTTGATCCCCATCGCCGTGTTCACCACGTGCGTCCGCATCGCGAACCGGTGGGCTTGCTTCTCGGTGTGGGCGAAATCTCGGAAATGCCAGCTCCAGTCGTAGCCTTGCACCATGATTTCGCGAGCGAGGTCCAGCAGACTCGCGTCACCATTCCGGCTGTAGAGCCAGATGATGCTGAGCGCGGTATCAGCCCAGCGCATCTTCCCCCACGTGTGGAGAGGCTGGCGTGGCAACTCCCGGCGCATGTACCCGAAGAACCGCTCCATCACGCCAATTGCTCTCGGATCGCCCGTAGCTTCATGGTGCTGCGTGAGCACCTTCAGAATCACGGCATAGGGCCACCAATCGTCGAGCGACTTTGGGCCGAAGTGGCCAGACTCGTCCTGGCTCTCGAGCGTCCACTCCAGGAAGCCGTCGGCGATGGCCAGCAGACGATCGTCATCCAACAGATGCGCCAGCGGCACCAACCCATCGAGGTAATAGGGTCCGCGCTCCCAGGACTCGCCGGTCCCACCCAGCCACCCGCTGTTGGGACCGAGATCCTCCCAGAACTCCGGCAAGTGGCCCGCCTGCCCGTCGGCCTGGATCTCAAGCTGCCGGCGCAACCATCCCTTCGGCCTCACGCTCCCCAGCGGCAGGAAAAGGAACGCGGAATCTGGAAGGGGCGCTCGATTCTTGACGGTAGACGTGTTCACACTGACACTCCCCATCTGCTGATCTGCTTGCGCGCAAGGCGATTCACCTCGCAACGGCAACTTGCCTCTTCGCGGCGCGCTCCGGAGGACGACATGCGCGAATACCCATTCATCTTCGGCGCCCAGTACTACCGTGCTCCGACGCCTGAGCCCGAGTGTTGGGAGTTTGACCTGAGCCGCATGCGCGAGATGGGCTTCAATTCGATCAAGTATTGGGTCCAATGGCGGTGGTCTCACCGCGCGCCCGATCGCTTCTACTTCGATGACCTTGACCGACTCATGGATCTCGCGGGCGAGAATGAGTTAGCGGTGACGATCAACACGGTCTTCGATGTGTCGCCGATCTGGCTGTTCGACGAGTTCCCCGACGCCAAGCAGATCGACGCATCGGGCCGCGTCATCGAGCCATACACGGTCGCCCATCGACAGATCGGCGGACACCCGGGCGGGTGCTACAGCCACCCCGGCGCCCGCAAGGCCAGGCAGGCGCTGATGGCCGCCGCGCTCGACCGCTTCCGCGACCATCCGGCCATGTCGATGTGGGATGTCTGGAACGAACCCGAACAGGCCTTCCAGCAGCGCAAGCCTGACATGAAGGCGCTGGTCTGTTACTGCGGCCACTGCCGGCGCGGGTTCATCGCATGGCTGCAAGCCAAGTACGAATCTCTCGACTCCCTGAATCGCATCTGGGGACGCTGCTCCGAGGACTGGTGCGACATCGAGTTGCCAAGAAGCGGCCTGACCGTCACCGACTTCGTCGATTGGCGCGAGTTCCACCTGGACACGATGACGACCGAGGCCAAGTGGCGCCTCGACATGACCCGCGAGCGCGATCCCGATCACGTCGCCTATCTCCACGTCGTGCCGAACACCATGGAGCCATTCAACGCGATCACCTGCGTCGACGATTTCGCCCTCGCCGAGCACTGCGATGTCTTCGCGGCCACGATGAACGGCGGGCCTGTCTTCCCATCACAAGTCATCTCAGCCGCCCGCGGCAAGGTCTGCTACAACGTCGAGAGCCACGTTAACTTCGGCAGCATCGGCATGCACCAGCGCACGCTGACGCTTCATGATCTTCTCGCCGACTTCATCCCTCAGGTCGGCCTGGGCGTGAAGGGCTTCCTGTTCTGGCAGTACCGGCCGGAGGTCCTGGGCGCCGAGTCTCCGGCGTGGGGGCTCGTTGCGCCGGATGGCTCGGACCGTCCGATCACCAAGGCCACTCAGACGTTCTGGGCGACCATCGCCCCACACGTCGACGCCCTCATGCAAGCCAATCCCCGCGAGCCTCAGATTGGCATCTGGAAGAGCCGCAAGAACGAGATCTTCCACTTCGGCGTTCACGGGACGCTCGACGACCTGCGCGCGGGCGTCGAGGGCCACATCCATGCCCTGCACAACGACAACTACCCGTTCCGCATCGTCTCGGAACGGATGCTGGCCGAGGGGGACCTCGGCGATCTCAAGCTTCTGATCATGCCATCGTGCTACTACGTCTCCGAGGAGGAGGCCGCGTCGCTCGACGCGTGGGTGCGCGCCGGCGGAGTGCTGCTCTGCGAGGCGCATCTGGCGGGCTACAATGCCACGACGAATCGCCACGCCCGCGTGATCCCCGGCTGCGGTCTGAGCGAGCCATGGGGCATTCGTGAGGCCGACTCGACCTCGTCATTCCACCTGAGTCTGGACCAATCAGATGCCTTCGAAGGCTCCGTGCCCGAGGACGTGCAGAAGGCATTGGATCAAGCGGGCACGGCCGGAGGGCGCTTCTTCCCAATCCGACTGACCGGCGGAGGAGTCGCGTGGGGCGCGTTTCGCTACGCTGTCCTGGAGGGCACTGACATCACCAGCGAGGGCTCATTCGACGGAGCGCATCCGTGCATCGTATCGAAGCCCGTGGGAGATGGATTCGTTCTCTACGCTGGAACGAATCTCGGCGAGGGCGCCAGCCAGGAGGCCTCGGGTCTCGTCGCGCTCATTCGGAAGTGCGCCGAGAGGGCAGGCCTCTCGCCCACTCTCAACGCCGCCGCCGAACTCCCCGGCACCGTCCACGTCGACGCGCTGTCTGACGAGACGGGCAGTCAGTTCATGACCGTCTGCAGCCAGGCCGACCAGCCACAGACGCTGAGTCTCACTGGCGAGGGCGCGTGGCGCGGGCTCTTCACCGGCGTCGAATGGTCATTCGCGGGCGAGACGACTGTCGACATTCCAGCCCGCTTCGTCGACCTATTCGTCCGCGCCTGAAGGCGCCAGCGCTTCCTCGTACGCGCCTTTCTGCTCGACGATGTCCTGCAGCTCGGCGATGTGTCGCTCGTAAACGCCTCGCGGAGTCGTGCCGTGCTTCGCGCACAGCGCCGCTGCCGCGCCGACGGCGCGCCCCATCTGGCCGCCGGTCTTCTGCAGCTTCGTGCTGCAATACGCGATGTGCGTCGCGCTGATGTCCCGGCCCGCCATCATGAGGTTCGTGACGTTCCTCGAATAGAGACACCGGAACGGAATCTCGTACGGCTCGACCGCTCGCAGATCAAGTCGGTTGCGGAAATCGTAGTCCTCACGCGGGTAGTGCAGGCAGAACACGAGGCTCCCCGTCGCCACGCCGTCCGGGAAATCGCGTTGCGACTGGATGTCTCCCTGCGTCAGGATGTAATCGCCCATGAGCCGCCGCGATTCGCCCCTCGCGGCGATGTACCCGACACGCTCGTACTCGGTCAGCTTGGTTGCCTCAGCAAACTTCTGCTTGAGGTTCACCAGGTTCCCGTAGATCGCGCGCAGCATGTAGTCGCGGATCTCCTCCGCATCGTTGATCATGTGGCGCCAGTGGCCGTACTCCCACGTGTGGTCGCTCGTGATCTCAATATGGTCGCGGGTGATCTCCGTCGCCCATGGCAGGTCGCTGAAGTCCGCCGGCTCAGGGACATTATGGAACGCGAAGTAGAGCGTCGAACCGTGAGTCATGTTGTCAGGCTCATCCGGCGCGAGCGACTCCCCGAACTCCTCCTTGCCTTCGCGACCCATCCGGTAGTCCGCGCCCGCCCAGTGGCCGACCCACGCGTCGCCCGTGCAGTCGATGAACACGGGCGCGCTGAAGCGCAGCTCCTCGCTCGTGCTCGTGTTGCGGGCATCGACGGCCGCGATCCGCTTGCCCCTCATCACGGCGTCGTACACGTGCCAGCCCAAGTACAGGTCGAGAGTCTCCTCGGCCGGCATCACGCGGTTGCGGGCCTCGTGGGTGACCACCTCGTCGATGATCGCGCCGCCAAGCCCCACGGGCCGGATCGCGATCTCCGTGCTTGAGTTGCCGCCGAGGACGGGCCTGTTCTGCACCAGCGCCACGTGCAGCCCAAGCCTGGCGGCGGTCAACGCCGCCGAGCACCCGGCAACGCCTCCACCGACTACCACCACGTCGAACTCCCCGCCCGATGGCGGCGTCTTCGGCAAGCCGAGAAGGCGCTTGCGCCACGCGGTCATCTTCTTGCCCGGCTCGTTCGGCGGCGCCAGCTCCATGTCAGTCGTGAAGAGCAGCGCGTCGCATCGGCCATCGAAGCCCGTGAGATCATGCAGCTCCACCGTCGCCTCGGTGGCGCTGATCTCCACCGCACCGCCATCCTCCCACGCCCAGCCCTGTCCGCTCGCCCCAAAGGTCGTATCCACAGCCTCGCCACTGACTAGCACCTGAAACCGTCCCGGGTGATGCTCCGGCACCCAGTCCTTCGTCCGAGCCCACAGGCGATACGTCCCGGGCGCCGCGAACGTGACCGTCGTTCGAGCGTTATCGACCTGGTGGCCCAGACCATGCGCCATCAGGTATGGCGACCCCATCATGTCCAGGAATTGCGGATCAAGCACCCAACCGCCATGCTCATCGAAGCCCTCAGCCTCCACCAGCACCGTGTCCGCCGTAGCCATCGTCGCCAGCAGTAGCATCATTGCTACCGTCGTCAGTCTCATCGAGTCATCCCTCTCATGCGTGGACCATGCCTCTTCCCCCCGTGAAGGCAAGTCCCTTCGTCGAGACGAAACGACGCGCGCATGACACGGATAGCAGCTCTTGCCATCCTGACGTCAATCGGCTTCTACTCGCCTACGGTCTGCCAGGACGCGTGGCGCGAGATTGCCGTGCCCGGCGCGTGGGAGAACCTGGGCGAGGCGCCCTTCGATCGGCTCGACGGCTTCGCGTGGTATCGCTGCTTTGCGAGAGTGCCCGCGGAGTGGCTGGGCCTCGACCTCACGCTCAGTCTCGGCTCCATCGACGACTGTGACGAGGCATACTTCAACGGGGTCCTGGTCGGATCGACCGGTGGTATGCCGCCTGAGTACCGGGGTCTCTCCGGCCCCAGCCGCAGCTACACGGTTCCCGCGGGAACTGTCCGCCCCGGCGAGATCAACATGATCGCCGCACGCGTCTACGATGGCGGCGGCGCCGGGGGAATCACGCGCGGCAAGATCAGCATCGACTGCGGCCGCGGCACGATGCCGCTGGCGGGGACATGGCTCATCCGCGCGGGGGATGACCCCGAGTGGGCCGCATTCCCCCCACCTGATACTGACCCTGAGACGATGGCGAAGCTCGCCTTTACGGAGGCTACCGTGACCGCGCAGATCACCGGACTAATGACGCCACCCGACAGCCCGCTCACGCTCTGGTACCCGCAGCCCGCCCGCGAATGGGTCGAGGCTCTGCCCGTCGGTAACGGCCGGTTGGGTGGCATGGTCTTCGGCGGCGTGCCTGAGGAGCACATGCAGTTCAACGAGGACACGCTCTGGACCGGCAAGCCTCACGAGTACCACCGCCCCGGCGCGGTTGAGCACCTGGCGGAGATCCGACGTCTCCTCGCTGAGGGCAAGCAACGCGAGGCCGAAGATCTCGCCATGCGCGAGTTCATGAGCGACCCGCTGGGCCAGA
Organism: uncultured Armatimonadia bacterium; assembly: GCA_964555935.1. Lineage (GTDB taxonomy): Bacteria > Armatimonadota > Zipacnadia > Zipacnadales > VGFC01 > CAZKUN01. The sequence continues at coordinate 38,916 of CAZKUN010000016.1, forward strand.
TGGAGTACCAGCCCTTCGGCGACCTCCGGATCAAGTTCCCGGAGGCGGGTGATGTCACCGACTATCGCCGCGAGCTAGACATCGACAGCGCAGTCGCTCGTGTCTCGTACACGGCGGGTGGCGTCACTTACACGCGCGAGGTGTTCGCCAGCCATCCGGACCAGGTGATCGTTGTCCGTCTGGCGGCGAGCAAGCCCGGCGCGATCACGTTCACAGCCAGGCTGACCGCCGAGCACAAGTCGGCGCGCGCAGCGGCCATCGATGCAACCACTATCGCCATCGCCGGCCAAGTCGAGCCCGATGGTCTGCGCTTCCAAGCCCGCGTCAGCGCGGAGGCCGAGGGCGGCACAGTCACGGTCGATGCCGACGCCATTACCGTCGAGCGCGCGGATTCGGTCACGCTCCGACTCGTGGCGGCGACCAGTTTCGTCGACTACACTGACATCAGCGCCGACCCCGCGGCTCGTTGCTCGGCCGACTTGGCGCAAGCCTCCGCGAAGCCGCACGCGGACCTGCTCGCCGACCACGTGGGCGATCACCAGGCGCTCTTCCGTCGGGTCTCGCTCGATCTCGGGCGGAGCGGCTCCGACGACCTGCCGACCGACGAGCGACTGCAGGTCGTCGCCGGTCAGCCCGACCCCGCGCTCGCTGCCCTCTTCTTCCAGTATGGACGTTACCTGCTGATCGCCAGCAGTCGGCCCGGCAACCAACCGGGCAACCTGCAGGGCATCTGGAATGACCAAATCAACCCGCCGTGGGGCAGCAAGTGGACGACCAACATCAACACGGAGATGAACTACTGGCCGGCGGAGCTGACCAATCTCTCCGAGTGCCACGAGCCGCTGTTTGACCTCATCGATGGGCTCGTCGTCACAGGCCGCGAGACGGCAAAGGCCCACTACGACTGCGACGGTTGGGTCTTCCACCACAACGCCGACCTCTGGCGAGGCTCGGCCCCGATCAACCACTCCAACCACGGCATCTGGGTGAGCGGCGGCGGATGGCTCTCGCGACATCTCTGGGAGCGCTATCTTTTCACCGGCGACACCGAGTTCCTGCGCGAGCGCGGATACCCCGCTATGCGCGAGGCGGCGCTTTTCTTCACCCAGTTCCTGGTCGAGGACGCCGAGACCGGTTGGCTCATCAGCACGCCATCGAACTCCCCCGAGATCGGCGGGCTCGTTGCCGGCCCGACGATGGATCACCAGATCATCCGCAGCCTGTTTGCGTCGGTCGTGGAGGCCGCCGGCATTTTGGATGTCGATGAGGAGTTCGCACCCCGACTCGAGGCGATGATCCCGCGCATCGCCCCGAACCAGATTGGCAAGCACGGCCAGCTTCAGGAATGGTTAGAGGACCGGGACGATCCCAACGAGCAGCACCGGCACGTTTCGCACCTGTGGGGCCTTCATCCCGGCGCGGAGATCTCGCCGCGGACCACGCCCGAACTGGCCGAGGCGGCTAGGCAATCGCTGCTCTTCCGAGGCGACGGGGGGACGGGCTGGAGCAAGGCGTGGAAGATCAACTTCTGGGCCCGTCTGCTCGACGGCGATCATGCCCACAGAATGCTCATCGAGGCGCTCTCAGGCAACACGCTGCCCAACCTGTTCGACACGCACCCGCCGTTCCAGATCGACGGCAACTTCGGCGCCACGTCCGGTATCGCCGAGATGCTCGTGCAGTCCCACAATGGCGAGGTCGATCTCCTCCCGGCATTGCCATCGGCGTGGCCGTCGGGCGCCGTCACCGGCCTCCGAGCGCGCGGCGGTTTCGGGGTCGACATCACATGGGAGGCGGGCACGTTGGTCAGTGCCGTCCTTTGCGCAGACCTGGACGGTTCATGCCGCGTGCGGTTGCCCGCGGGCACGACTGTCGCAGTCAACGACGGCACGGTCGCTACTACATCGCCCGATGACTCAGTCATCGAGTTCAAGGCCGCGTCCGGCGAGTCCTACACCATCCGCGCGACGGAGGCGTAGCCCATGGGTGCCCTGCTGACTTGCTGCGCGCTCTTGCTCGGGTCCACGACTGAGGTCTACGCGCGCGATGTTACCGAACTGGATCCATCATACCCGCGCATCGCCAACTGCTATGGCTCGCGTTTGGGATGGGAGTCGTGGGAGAAGGGCGCGGGGTACTGGTCCAAGGTCGATCTGATCATCGGCGGGTGCTACGATCTTCACTACGATTGGGATGATGCTCGGTGGGAGCGCGTGATCCCGCGGCTCGAGCAGAACATCGCGCTGCTTCGAGAGGCCAACCCCACGGCACTCGTTCTGCCATACGTCGACGTCATCGAGGGCCCCGACAATCCTGACATCCCCGAGCACTGGTGGGACCTGCGCGACGGCGAGCGCTGGAGCGGCTGGCCTGGGTTCTTCCGCATCAACATGAAGCTGCCCGACGTGCTGCAGTTCAACCTCGACAAGGTCCGCGACCAGGTGATGGCCCGCGAGATGTTCGACGGGGTTTTCTATGATTGCTGGGGACCCGATCCCTGGCTCGTGCCGCGCACGGCCCAGCTCCGCGACGGCAAGGCCGTCGTCATGCTGAACGAGTGGAATCTGCCGACCGATGGCCATGACAGCCTGAATGGGTGCCTGGCCGAAGACGAGCTGAACCGCGTCATCGAGGGCAAGGTTGATTTCGAGGAGTTCCTGGGGCGCTATCTCCGCTGGAGCAACGAGGGTCGCAAACCTGCGATCACCACCATCGTCTGCCACCCGCGCGACCTCGACATGGATCCCTGGGCCTGGTCCAAAGTCGACTGGCAAGAACGCACCAAGCTCGCGCAGGATCTGCAGAATGCCGATCCGCAGACCATGCGATTTGGCCTAACCACCACGCTCATGGGTGATGGGTACTTCGCCTACGACTGCGCCAATCTGGGACGCGGCCAATGGTGGTGGTACCCCGAGTTTGACGCGCCGCTTGGCAAGCCCGTCGGATCGGCCATCCGCAACGCCGACGGCACGTGGCAGCGCGAGTTCGAGGGCGGTCTCGTAGTTACCAACGGCGCGAGCTACGACGCGGTGGTGGAGTTGCCGGCGAAACGCCGAGACATGAGCACTGGGCGAGTCGGCACCACGTTCACGATCCCGATGTTCGACGGCCGCATCTTCCTCCCCACGGACGAAGCGCCCACTGCCGGCCCCGACATCGAGCCGCGCTTGACCGCCGGGCCTCCCGACGCCCTGCGTGTCGTCACGTTGGAGGACGGCATTACCGTCGTTCAGGCGCCCGATGGACTCGAGTTGCGGTTCACCTCAACCGGCGAGCTGCGGAACATACTGCTGAACCGGCAGATGATAATGACCGGTGGCTGGCCCGTCGTCGCCGCCCCGCCGATGCGCCACTTCGCGGTTGAGGATTCGGCTGAGCCGCTGGTGTCCACAACCGACCAGCGTGTAGAGCTTACCTTTGCAGGGGATCTCGTGGAGGGTGACCAGCGCGTTCGGTTCACGGAGACCTGCAGCATCGAACCGAACAACCGGTTCACGCTTCGGTTCGACTACGAGGCGGTCACCGACGCGAACTTCCGCCTCTTCCGGCACTACTTCTTCCTGCCCGTCCACCGGTACGCCGGGGCGGCCGTGACCGATGGGGAAGCCTCGCGCCAACTCCCTCGCGAGGTTGAGAAGGACACGTTGCTGGCGGGAGCGCAGCAGCTGGAGATCACCACGGGCGAGCACGCGGTCATCATCGACAGTTCCGTGCCGATGTCGCTCGTCGATCACCGCCAATGGGGATCCGAGGACTACCTCCTCGCGGGGTATCCCGTGTCCGGAGAGGTGAAACGCGGCGCGACTTGGTCAGTGGAAATCACCACGCGAATCACGGCTCAGTAGACGCCTGCGCTCCGAATCGTCTCCGCCATCACGCGGATGTTCTCGTCCTTCATGTCGGCCGTGAGACTGTTTGACGATGAGATGATATACCCGCCGCCAGCGCCAATCTTGTCGATCCGGTCGGCTACCTGCGCGCGGATGTCACCAGCCTCCGCATGCACCAGATCATCCATGAAGATATTGCCCACGAGGCAGACGCGATCACCGTGACGGGCCTTGACGTCCTCAATGTCCATCACGTCCGGCTGCAGCGGGTGAATGCCCACCTGCCCAATCTCCAGCCAGTCGTCGAGGATCGGCCCCATGTCGCCATCCGAATGGCAGATGAGCGGGAGCTCGAGAGCATCCGCCACGCGTTTCTGCACGGGAAGCACGGTCTCGCGGAAGAACCTCGGAGAGAACATCGGGCCTGAGTTGAACGCCACGTCGTCGAAGGCCCAGAAGATGTCGAACCCGATCTCCGCCAGACCCGGCGCCTGGCGGATGGTCCAGTCGGCGTAGCGTTCCATGACCTCGTGGATCAGGTCGAGGTCATCGGCCATCGCGTAACTGAACGCCTCCAACCCCATCGTCATGATCGTCGCGCCGATGCCCAAGCGTATGCACGCGACCGCGCAGTAGTCTTCCTTGGCGGCGATGAACGCCTTCGCCTCATCGAGAAACCCCGGCGCGTCCATGTCCGGGAACTGCATTCGCGCGAGGTCCTCGCGGGTATGGATCTCGCCCTCGCCGACGACGACCACGCCCTCCATCGTTGTCCTTCCGGCGTACACCGGCGCGAATGCGTTCCAGTTGATGTTGTCCTTGCCTAGCTCGCGACAGACCTTCTTCTGCTGCTCGGCAAGATGGGCCCCCGAGGCGATCGGCGTACCGTCGGGCGCAATGTCCCAATTCACCGAGATCGGCTCGCCACACAACCGCGTCGCCAGCTCGTCGGCAACTATGCCCTCCATCCACGGGACGCGGTCAGGCGTCTCGCACTTCAGGGCCGCTAGGACTCTCTCGCGTGAGGTCATGCGAGCCCCCGGCAGGCCTCGATAAAGTCATCCGTTAGCAGCGTATCGCCGAAGTGTGTCTCGAAGTACCCGATCGCCCAGCGTGTCGCGACGCGCTCCTCGAAGGAGTCCGGCAGTTCGACGCCCAGCGTTGCGTCCCGCATCAGGTACGTGCGGTATCCCTGCCCCGCCATTGGCTCGACCCCGCCCGGCGCCCGCAGGATGCACATATCGGTCGCGAACCCCGTGTAGATCAGAGTCTCGATCCCGCGCTTGCTCAACTGACGATGGAACTGAGGCGTCTGGTAGGCCATCGGCTCGTCCGGGTGCGGGGCGACGACCGCGGCACGATCCATGTGGGCGTAGGGTGATTTCGTGGCGTAGTCCTCCCCGTGGGAGCGCCACACCAACTCACCGCGCCAGTCGGGGACTGTGGGCGTCGGCGCCGGACCGGTCGCGGCAGGCGGCGGATCGGCTTCCTCCTCGGCCTGGGGGTGCTTCGCGGCAATCGAGTCTGCCTCTACGTGTGCCACGAGGATTCCCGCATCGCGCGCGGCGTCCATAGCAGGCCTGATCTGCTCGACCATCATCCGGCCCGCCTCGACGGTCGCCTCACGCGAGCCCATGCCGACGAAGAACCCAGGATCGATCTCAGGCCCGCATTCGCAGCCGATGTTCCAGCAGTGCAGCACGACAAGGGCCGTCGTGTCCGGATCCAGCGACACCTCCGTCGCCTCGTGTCGCATCGCATCAATCGGGATCGTTCGGTAGTACCGTCCAGGCATCTTCAGCATCGCCACTACCTCCGGTTCCTGTCGGCAACGGTCCGGATGATCGATGCCGCCAGCTCGCAGTGCTGCTCAGTGTATTTCTCGCAGAAGCTCGACCAGCGGATGAAGGTCGTCAGGAACTCCTTGGCCCGCGGGCACATCGACAGGTAGTCATACTCCCGCGACGCCGGCGGCATGGAGAACGGATAGGTCTTCGCCGCCGCCCCGTCGTGCAGGAACGTGCAGGCTTCAGACAACAGGTAGTACTTGCCCATCCCGGCGCCGGTGAGTCCTGTCTCCGCGAGCTGGGCCGCGAACTCGTCCGGCGTGCATGTGAAGGCATCCGGGTCGACGTTCATGCCCATCATCCAGCATGAGTAGACGATCGTATCGTCCGGGATTGGCAGCGGGGTGATCCCTGGGATCTCAGCCATGAGGTCGGTGAGAAGCCTCGCCATCTTGTCGCGCTGGACCACCTGGTCGCGGATGATCTCAAGCTGCCCCAAGCAGATGCCTGCGGTCGTCTGCGTGATCCGGTGCGCGTAGCCGGCGACCGTATGCAGTCGTCCGAAGCCCTCGCGCTGCACCGCGCCGCGACTCTGTCCGATGAAACGGAGTTGCTCGTTGAGGTCATCGTCGTCAGTGACCACGCACCCGCCGACGTCTGACCCCATCGTCTTCTCGGAATCGAACGAGAACCCGGCCGCTAGCCCGAGCGTCCCCGCGATCCGCCCCTTGTACTCGCTGAACACGGCCTGGCAGGCGTCCTCATAGACCACCAGCCCGTGCTTCTCAGCGAGCGCGTTGATCGGATCCATATCACAGACAATGCCCGTCTTATGCACGCACAGGACGCCGCGCGTCCGGTCAGTGATGCATGCCTCCACGGTCTCGGCGCCAAGGTTGACCGACCCGGGCATCGTGTCGGCGAAGACGGGAATGAGGTTCTCGCGCACGAGGCCCTGTATCGTGCCGTAATCAGTGATCGGGCTGACGATGATCTCATCGCCGGGCTCAAAGCCAAACGCCGCCGCGAGCACCGCGAGCGCCGGCGTGCATCCCGGCGTGGCGACGCAATGCTTCACGCCGAGCGCCTCGGCGAAGGCCTTCTCAAACCGGCTACCCATGTCACACTGCAATCCGCTGTCGACAACCTCCTGGACGTACTTCGCGCAGTTCGGGCCCATCGTTCGTGGGAACGGGCCTGGCAACTCACCGACTTCATCCGCATGAGCGGCCGGGCCGTACAGCGCTCGCTTCTCTTTGGGGGCCATCCGGTTACTCCCTCTCGCCTAGCATGTATTCGACGACATCGTTTGGTTCAGCCAGCCAGACATCATCGCCACCTACTGCCCGCACCGTCTCGAATCGTTTCGCCAACTGATCCAGCGTGCAGTCCTTCCACGGGTGGATTGCCTTGTCCGGCGTCGGGCAGTGCGCGTAATCGATGACCCACCCGCCTTCGGCGGCGGCTTGGTGCAGGCGCTTATACGGATCGTACGCCGAGTAGAATGGCGGCGGGTACTCGGTGTGAAGCGGGACCCTCGCCAGGCGCATCAGGTCGACGTCCGGTCGGTTGATGTCGTCGTAGATCGTCATGATGGAGCTGTAGCCGGCGTCGGCCGCAACCTTCAGCGTCGCCGGATAGCCCTCGTTGCTGCCAGGCACGCAGAACATCTGAATCGGCATCCCGAGAACGCTCTCCAACTCGAGCCGCGATTCCACCACCTCGCGCTGCGCATTCTCGTCGGAGATGCCGGCGTGGGTCATGCTATGACAGGACACGCCCCACCCCTCCGCGCAGAGCGCCTCGATCTCGCTCCGCGACAGGATCATCATCCCGTCGTAGCTGCTGCCGGGACAGTTCCGCAGCACCCCTATCTGGCTAGATAGGACCGCGACATGTCCCGGCACGCCATACTCGCGGTGGACGGGGAGCGCGTGTTCGAGTAGCGCCTGGCATCCCTCGTCGTACGTGATTGAGTAGACCCACTTTGCGCCATCTTTCCACGGCATGAATCACACCTCCAGGTATCAGAGCCCCTGCTCGAGGCGCTCTACCATCTCGTGCTGAACATCAATCGGCAGACTCACGAACGGCGCGCTGTACCCCGCGATCCGGACCAGCACTTCGCCGTGCAACTCAGGGGCTGTGATCGCTTCACGGAGCACGTCCGCGGTCACTCCATTCACCTGAACCTGCAGCCCGCCTCGCTCGAAGTATGTAAGCAGCGCGGCCTTGAACTTGCCCCGCAGATCGCCGTTGATCAGGCACGCGTCAACCGAGACATCGAGCGCCTGCCCACCACCGAGGGCCGCCTGGTCGATCGCGCTGGCCGACAGGATCACGCCCGTGAGGCCTTCGCGGCTTCGGCCGAGCATCGGCCCGACATTCTTGCCCAGCGGCTCGCCCGCCCGGCGTCCGTCGAGACTCGCGCCAAGCGCCTTGCCCGCCCCCACGTGCTGAGTCAGCGTGTGATACGACGGCAAGTACGAGACGTTGCCCTCGGAATGCCGGCTGACGCTGCTAGCGAACGTGTCGGTAACGCGCCGCGCCATCATGTCTGCGCGCGCGTCGCCATTCCCAAACTTCGGGCAGCGCAGGACCTCGGCGAGCATTTCCTCGTGCCCGGCGAAATCAGCCTTGGCCGCCTCGACGAGGTCGCCGAGAGAGTGCCGGCGCGCCTCAAACACCAGTTCCCGAATGGCGGTCAAAGCATCCGCGGCGTTGCACCAGCCGAAACCCTCGACGATCACGGAGTGGTAGCGCGCGCCGCCGCCGGCTCGGTCCTTCCCGCGCTCGACGCAGTCCCTCGTGAGTGCCGAGAGGAACGGGTTCGGTCGATCTCGGGCAACTCGTTCAGCCGCTTGTCTGTTACGCGCGACGAGGTGCGCAGCTACTTCGTCCATGTACTGTGCGTGCTGATCGTAGAGGTCATCGAAGCAGTCATGCGAAGCGACCGGCGTGGTCGAGAGTGCCAACGGCAGTTCCCCAGCCAGCGGGCGCCCATTGTTTACTGCCAGCTCAAGCGGCAGCAACAGGTTGAAGACGGCCCCCCACATGTCGCTGATTTCCTCACCCGGCATGACCAGCCCCATGCAGCTATTGAGCGCAAAGCGATGGACCTGGTCCTCGGGCACGCCCCGACGCAGCATGGCTTCGCGGCAGGGAGCCTCGCCGTAGAACGTCGGCTGGCCCATGGCGAACAGGTCAGGATCGAGGAGTTGCTCCCAAGCGCTGCCAGGCAGCCCATCGTGGATCCGCGCCGCGAGGATGGGCGACGGTTCGCGCATCTCTCGTGTCACGTCGACGATCAGTTCGGAGAGAGGATTGTAGAGGTCTTCGCCGTCAGCGTCCACGCCGCCAAGATTGACCGCGCACGCCGGGTCGCCAAACGCGTTCAGTTTGCGCCAGAGGTCGCGGAGCACATCCCGCAACTGCTCCCGGCTCACGCCGCGCTCCAGGTCCGCGACGTAGAGCGGGTGCATGAACTGGTCCAGTCGACCCAGAGATAGCGACGAGTCGGACAACTCCGAAACGCCGATTGCCGCGTGGACAAGCCACACGGCTTGGGCCGCTTCCGAGAAACTCCGCGCCGGACGTAGCGGCACGTGCTCGCACGCATCCGCGATCGCGATCAGCCCGGCGCGCAGGTCGGCATCAGTCTCCCCAGCCGCCATCTCCCGGGCGAGCGTCGCATACCGCCCGGCCCACTCCGCGACGGCGCTCAGCGCGATCTCCATGGCGAGCAACATGTCGCGCGCCTCGCCAGTCGCACCGCCAAGGTGCGCGCGAACGTCATCGAGGATACCACCCAGCCCGACCTCGATGACCCGCTCGTAGTCGGCGCACGTGTGCGCGAGGCAGTAACCGGCTCGGCACTGAAACTGCTGGGCGAGGACATCCGCGTCGGTGAGGGGACTCGGCGCGGCAGCCGTCGAGGCGTCGCCCATCCGATCGCGCAACTCGTCCGGGCCGCACCGTGGCCCGAAGTCGCCGGCCAGCGCGTCGCCTGGGTCGATGGCGATCGGCATCTCGCGCAGGACATGCCGAAACAGCCTGGCCTCGCGAATGGGCGCCGCCCGTTCCGCGAGTTGCCCGTCGGCGAGTGCGCCCTGACGGAGCAAGTCCGCCAACTCAAACAGTCGAGGATCCCTCATCGTACGCGCGGAATTCGGCTAGGGCCGCGCGTTCCCCTCCACGAGACACCCAGGAAACGCGCTCGCGCAGGAGGAACCGTTCGCCGAGATCGGATGCTCGTGATGGTACTGGGGAGAATGGAGCATGATGTGGCACGGCTGAGCGAGGTGCATCTCTACCAGGGGAATCGCTGCAATCGGGCGTGCAGCTTCTGCACGGTCCGCGGATGCCCGAGCGGCTGGTTCGCCGAGCACGAGCCCCGCGCGCTCAAGCTCGCCTCGCGACTTGTTGAGCCCGAGGGCATCATCAAGATCTACGGCGGCGAGCCGACGATCGAGCCGGAGGCCACCGAGCGCGTCATGCGCGCGCTCCGCGATCTCGGCTTCTGCGGAGAACTCATCATCTTCAGCAACGGCGACCTCGCGCCAGAACTCATCCGGTTGCTGGACGCGGCGCCGCCCAGCTCCGCCTTCATGAACTTCTCTGTCTGGACGGGCCGCGATGTTGAGCCGATCTCCGAGGCCTCCCGAGCCATTCTGAACGAATACGAAGCCGCCAACCCAGGCTCGATCATCCCCGGACACGAGGAGTATTACGCATCAGGCCGAGCCGCCAGCGTCGCGCTGGAGACCCGGCCTGAGTGTCCTCGTTGCATGCCGGCCATCGTGCCGGACGGTCGCGTGCATGCCTGTCCATTTGCTGTTGAGCGCGACCACCCCGCGCTGTGGCTGGGCGATGCTGACACCGATCCGGATGTGGTCATCCGACGCGTGCACCAGTTCCTCGACTGGATCGCCGGTCCCCACGCTGATCTCGCCTGCGAGTTGGGCGTCGACCCATGCGCGGTCTGCGAGCGCCACCTCCACGCCCTCTGTCCGCCCCCGTTCGCCGGCTAGTCGACGATTCGCTTGAGCAGCCACGCCATGTTCGCGCCCAGCGTCGTCATCGTCCGAATGCCCTCTTCATCGTCGTTCACGTCGCCCTCCTGCAAGCCAAAGCCCAGGTTCCAGTAGATCGATCCCGGAACGACCATCTGGCTGAGCAGGAAGAAGTGGTTGATCGCGTCAAACACCGGCACCGCGCCGCCGCGGCGCACGGCCACGATCGCCGCGCCTGCCTTGCGCCGGAACATGTCGTCATTCGCGCGGCTCACGAGCCCCGCCCGATCGATGAGGGCTTTCATCTCGGTACTGACATTGGCGAAGTACGTCGGCGAAGCCAAGATGATCCCATCAGCCTCCAGCATCTTCTCGATGCAGTCGTTGAGCATGTCGCCGCCGACGGCGCAGCGCTTGTCGGTGTTGTCAAAGCACTTGTAGCACGCCGTGCAGCCGCGAACCGGCTTGCCGCCAATCTGGATCAGTTCCGTCTCGATGCCTTCCTTCTCCAGTTCAGCGAACGCATGTCCGACCATGATCTCCGTGTTGCCGCCCTTGCGTGGGCTGCCGTTGAATGCCACAACCTTCATCTCTAGTCCCCCTTGCTGCTATCCATCCGGTCAGGTCCGGAGCGAATCAGTCCCGCCACCTTGGCCACGCGATCTCCCTTGTCCTGCCGCGAGCGAGGTAATGTCGCGGGCGCGCGGGAACAGACGCTTCACCACTCAGGCCGCCCCGGAGGCAATCAGGATGACAACCGCATGTGCTATGGCACTCGGACTGATTCTCGTCGCGCCAGTCGCGGCACAATCGGCGCATCCGCGCATCTTTATCACGGCCGATGACGTCCCGAGACTGCGGGCGATGGCCGATGACAATCAGACGAACGCACTCGGATTTGCTCCGGCGGAGGAGTGGCTCACGATCAAGGCTCAGGCCGACACGTTCGCCAACGCCGACCCCTACCACTACGGCGTGGACATGCCCGGTAAGAACGGCGGTCCGAAGCAGCGTTTCGAATACACGCTCTCAGACGCCCCGCCTCCGCGCCACGACGAGTTCAGCCACTACCCGCCCTGGACGGCCATGTTCCAGGAACGCAGCGATACCATCACCACGCGGCTGAAATACCTCCTGCTCGCGCACCAGGTCTCCGGCGATCCTGTCTACTTCACGCGGGCGAAGGAGATCGTCCTCCATATGTGCGCGTGGCCAGGCATCTGGACCGACCCCAGCTACGGCGGCGGCAAGCCGTGCCTCGACACGGGTCATGCGGCCACGTGGGTGGGCATCTTCTACGACTGGTCCCACGATCAGTTGACCGTGGACGAGCGGGCTCTCATCCGCGAATCGCTGGCCGAGAAGGCCCTCGCGCCAATTGACGAGATCATGGATGGTATCGCGCCGTATCACAACTACACGGCGGTCATTGCTTCCGGGCTCTGCATCGGCGCGATCGCGCTGCTAGGCGAGGACGACCGCGCGGAAGCGTGGGTCGATCATGCCGTCGCTCGCGCCACGCTGAACTTCGACGCGCAGGGCATGGACGGCGGCGCGATGGAGGGCCCCATGTACGGGGACTACGCCGCGAACGCCTTCGCTGACATGCTCTGGGCGCTAGGTTCCGCGGAGATCGAAAACGCGCTGGTGGAGCACGAGTACATCAAGAGCTTGCCCCGCTACTGCATCAGTCTGCTCAACCCGAACAACTTCCAGCAACCATGTTTCGGCGACGGCGGACCGGGCGTGGGCTTCGGCCGACTGATGCTCACGCTGGCACTGCGCGGCGACAATGAGGCTGCGTGGTTCTGCAAGAAAGGCGGCGCGTTCACCCCAGACAGCCCGCGGGGCTTCATGGCTCTCGACGCCTCGAAACTCCACCCGACCGAGCCGACCTGGAATCCGTCAGACGCGTTTGTCGATGTCGGCTACGCGATCCTGCGCGACGGGTACAAGGCGGGGACGGGATTCCTGGCCTTCAAGTGCGGGCCGCCTGAGTCCAAGATCGGTCACAACCACTTCGATCACAACAGCTTCGTCATCAACTACGGGGGCACGTGGTGCGCGTGGGACCCGGGCTACCGCAACTACTTTGACCCGGCCGCCCGCAAGTACACGACCAGCAGCCTCGGGCACAACACGGTGGTGCTGGACTTCGGGGACGAGTACCTCGAGGATATGAACTATGCCATCCCCGGGCACGACCAACTCCACGTCAACAAGGGCCGCATCGTCGAGCACTTCACGAGCGACGCGTATGACTACGTGATGGGCCAGGCGGCTGAGGCCTACAACACGGACGAGTTGCACGTGCTCGACCGCTTCGACCGGCAGATCATCTTTGTGAAGCCAGGGCTGTTCCTCGTCCGCGACTCCCTTGCGGCCCCGGAAGAGCACTCCTACAGCTTCCTGCTGCACCTGTCGTCAGGGGGCAGATTCGAGCTGACTGAGTCTGGCGCGCGGGGCGCGAGTCCGGGGTGTTACCTGCAGACCCGCGTCTACTCGCCTGACGGGATTTCGCTGAAAACGGGCAGCCTTCCGGGGGCTGAGACCTACGGCCCGTACCTTGCCGCCACCACCGGGCGCGCCCGGTCGACATCATTCACGGCCGTCCTCGTGCCCCGGACCGATAGCAGAATCATCCCCAACCCCGGCTTCGAGGATGGCATGGCCGGGTGGTCGCCGAGGAGCATGGCGGGTTTCATCGAGAATCACGTCATCGACGACACGGTCGCCCACTCGGGCGATGCGTCAGCGCGCATCGATAACGGCGGATACTACTACTCGCACCGCTTCGCGGCTGCCGCGGGTACGAAGATCGATGTGGAGTTCTGGGCCAAGTGCACCGCGGCGGAGGGCGCTACAAGCATGATCCACTACTGGAAGGCCGGCAAGTCTTTCGCCCGGACCCCTGGCCCGACGGCCGACACGGATGAATGGACGCGATACGAGTTCTCCGATGTCGTGCCCGACGACACCGAAGAGGTTTCCCTCGCGCTGCAGTTCTTCGGCGACGGGCAGTGCTGGTACGACGACGTGGCCCTCACCACCGATCAAGTCGTGGAGGAGTCTGAGCCGGCCATCATCACGCCGCTGGACGAAAGCGGCTCCGTGGTGACCGTCGAAGTGGACGGCACGACGCACATACTCATCTGCGGGACCTCAGGCGAGGCGCAGACCGTCAACGCAGCCGAGCAGACGATCACCACAGACGCCGAGATCACCGTTGTCAGCCTCCGGGCCGACGGGCCAACCGCCTTTGCTCTGGGCGGCGGCCAGGTGAGCATCAACGGCGAGACGATCACGCCCATCGAAGGCACTTGGACGGTCGGCCCGGTGGATGGGCGGTGAGACGGCGCCACGCAATCGAGGGATTTCCGTCACTTCCCTCCCGCCTCAAGGACATCTCAACTCGCACGCCGGTAACGCTCCTGACGCGCAATGTAACGCCAATGTAAAATGTTCTGCGGGTGCCAGGAATCACGCTCTAATACCCTAGATTCCTGTGGGCGTGCTGGGTAGAACACGGTATAGGGAATGTAGGGATTATTGCGAGACCGTAGACCCGCCATCATGCATATCCTTCACGAGGCCCCGGTCGGCGCTGGCCGGAGGCCCTCCATCACCTATCAAGGGAGTGGGGCACATGCTGGGACTCACGCGAAGACGCGGATGGACCCTCATGGAAATCCTCGTTGTCGTAGCGATCGTAGCCATACTTGCAGGCATACTTGTTCCGACGTTCGGTAGCGTGCGAGGCAAGGCCCGCGCGACGAGTTGCGCGGCCAACCTCTCGCAGATCTCAATGGCGGCAAGGATGTACTACCAGGACCACCACGGGCCACCCCTCACCGAACTTACGGTGTCTCTCGCCGATTATGTCGATGGGTGCGAGGTCTTCGTCTGCCCAGAGGACAGGGGACAGGCGGACAGCTACTCCGAGTTCTTCGTCGCCCGCCCGACCCCCACGGCGGATCAGTTTGTCGTGGGATGTCCCCGACACATGAGACGTAAGTCGGCCGTTGTCGCTCTCGGCAAGGGCGACACGAGCACGGGGGCCACGCTGGGCGTAACGTGGAACGGTGAAGAGATCCACGCGGGCGACATGGTTACGGGCGGCGAGCTTGCCTTCGCCGACGGTAGCCGCGTCACGATCTCCCCTGACCTCACAGTCGGCATGCTGGTCTCCGTTAACAATCACGGCCGCGCCTACAGCATCATCTGGGTACCTGAGGGCACTGAGGGCCAGGTAGACTGCGAAGTCACGCCCGGGTCCTCATTCGAGGTCATAACGCCGGCCGCCATCGCGGGCGTCCAGGGCACGAGATTCACCGTCTACATCGAGTCCACGCCGGACACCAGCGTAGCGCCCGGCGATGCCACCACAGGCACCCAGGTGCACGACGGCAAGGTACTCGTGGAACACCGCACCAAGAAGCTCAAGAAGCTGCTTCGCGAGGGCGAGTCACAGGTCGTCAAAGAGACAAATGACAAGACGCCGAAGGGCAAGAAAGGCAAGAAGGGCAACCACAGGTAGAGGTGCGAGTGTCCCAGGCCACGACTAACCCGCCGCATCAGCGCAACCACAGCGCCCCGCCATCGTCCGGCGGGGCGCTTCTCTGTTCTCGGGGACTATTCGGCGAGCCGGCCTCGCAGCCATGCGTAGATCGTGTCCGCGATCTGGAGGTACCCCTCCGTGCTCGGATGCACGCCATTCGCTTGCCGAGCCGTGACCGTCTCCGTCCTGGCATTCGCGGGCTCAGCCCTGGTCGGGTAGTTATTCACCGTGTCGACATTGAGGTGAGCGGGCAACAACCAGATGTTCTCAGCCTCCCGACCAGCGAATTTCTCAGTCATCCGCTCGACCACCCGATGTTGATTCCGCCGATACTGCCATCGCGTCTGGCCGCAGGTGTAGTTCGAGCCGAAGGCATCCTGACTCGCCGCCGGTGGCAGAAGCAGCAGCAGCCCGATCTGCGTATCCGGGCGGACGGCCTGGAACTCGGCGAGAAGCGTGTCGGCGTGGCCGAACATCGTGTCTATGCGCGCTTCGATGTCTTCCTCGGTCGCGGAAAACGTGTCGTTGCACCCGAGCAGCACCGTGATGAAGTCGGGCCCAGTTCCCTCGTTGTTCGTGTCGCAGTACGCCTGGAAATCGAGGATCGGAGTCTCGCCTTCAAGCCTCAAGAATGGGCTTCTTGCCCTCACGTCATCGCCATCGGTCCATCGCGTGCAGAATAGCTGCCAGCTCCAACCACCATACCCTTCATGCACCACCTCCGCGGGCAGGCTGTCCATCGGGTGGTGCGTCCCGACGAGCTTCGCCGCCGTGGTCCCCTCCGCGCCGAACAGCCTCCACAACTCCTTCGGATACGCTGATGCATGCGTCAGGCTGTCGCCGACGCACATGAGGCTGATGGCCTTGCCCGCCCCCGCGTCGGCGGACGCGACATGGACAGTCGCTTCGCTCTCCGCGAGGACGTTCATCTCCGCGTCGATGACCGTCAGCGTCAGTGGATGGTCACCAATGTCCTCGGGTTTGGGAGTGAACCGCCAACGGTCTTCGTCCTGGCGTCCCTTGGCGCACGTCACGTCAAACAGCACGTCGCCGCGCCGCGCCACGAGCACCACGTTGTCGAAGTAGATGTTCACTTCATGCCCAACCGTCGCGTAGACGTCGGGCGGCAAGACGGGCCTCACGTTCGTCTGGGCGATGGACGTGACCGCGCTGGCGACAGCGACAACCAGTATCAAGCAGCACCGGCGGATGGTCATGAATCGGGCCTCCGTAATTGGTATCGCGACTGACTAACGATCATCGGCGTAGACAGGGTTCGCTGACAAGGCCGATCATCCATCTTCCCAAACGCAGACTGAGCCTGACCCTATCCCACAGGAGGGCCTATTGCGCGTGTGACGAACTGTGCGAGTAAGTTGTGCTATCGCGGTCCGAAGGGATTCCCATGAGCGCGGGCATGCTGATTGACCGGGATGATGCCGTTCTCGTCATCGTCGATGTCCAGGAGCGACTGTTTCCGCACATCGACCGCGGCGACGCCGTGGCGGCCAACATCGTCAGGCTGCTCCAGTTTGCCGACATCGTGGACCTCCCGGTCATCCTCACCGAGCAGACCAAGCTCGGGCCCACTATCTCGCCGATCCTCGCCGAGCTGCCCGAGGCCGAGCCGATCGGCAAGCTCGACTTCAGTTGCTTCGGGTCGGAGGAGTTCCGCGGCGCTGTCCGCGAGCTGAGGCGCCGCACGCTCATCCTTGTCGGCATCGAAGCGCATATCTGCGTAGCGCAGACGGCTATGGGGGCGCTTCCTGATTACCGCGTGCAGATCGTCGATGACGCGGTCGCCTCGCGAAGCCCCGCCGACAGAGCCATCGGCGTCGAGCGCATGCGACAGGCCGGTTGCACGATTACATCGACAGAGATGCTAATGTATGAGATCCTGCAGCGCGCGGGGACGGATGAATTCCGCGCCGTGCTGAAGCTCGTCAAAGAGCAGACCTGAGGGTAAAAACGCCATGGGCCTCGTCAGAATGGACGTACTGCTCCGCCAAGCGCGCGAGGAGCGTCGAGCTGTCGCCGCGTTCAATTGCTGGGATTCGAACTCCATCCATGCCGCCTGCCTGGCCGCCCAACGCACGGATAGACCCGTCATCATCCAGGCATCACCGTCTGAGGACGCCTACTGCGGCGCCGCGCAGTTCCACGCCATAGCCGAGATGTATATCGAGGCCACTGGAGTGGACGCTGCCCTCCATCTCGACCATGGATCTACTCTCGAGGACGCCCGCACCTACTTGGAGGCTGGATTCAAGTCCATCATGCTAGACGGCTCGCGCCACCCGTGGGAAGAGAACCTGCGCCTGACACGCGAGACAACGCGCGCCGCCTGGAGTCACAAGGCCTGCGTCGAGGGCGAACTGGGACGCGTCGGTGGGCTGGAGGGCGATGCCCAAGTGCCTGACGGCGAGGAGACCCAGACCGACCCCGATGAGGCCGCCACGTTCGTCCACGAGACCGGCGTCGATTGCCTGGCCGTTGCGGTCGGCACGTTCCATGGCGTCTACCGTGGCGAGCCCAACATCAACCTCAAGCGGCTCGAGGAGATCGCGTCCAAGGTCAGCATCCCTCTCGTGCTGCATGGCGGGTCCGGGACGCCCGATGACTTGGTCCGCGAGTGCATCCAACTGGGCATCGCGAAGATCAACATCTACACGGAACTCATGCAAGCGTGGCTCGGTGGGATCCAGGAGCAATTGCCCGCGGAAACATACCCAGGCCCCGGCAAGTTCTACGCGCCCCCTCGCGAGGCGCTGATCGATCGGATGACCGAGAAGATCAGGCTGTTCAGCCCATCCTAACAGGCCGCTCAATGCCGCTACTCTAGGTGACATAGGCATACATGCACGCGCTTCTCTATTTTGACACCGAAGATTTCTTCTCGCCGCCGGACTCACCCGTCCACGCCCTGCCCGGCCAAATGGCCGAGATCATGTCCCAGCACGGGTTACCAGGATGCTTCCACGTTCACGGCGAGAAAGCCAGACACATGGAGGAGCACGGACAGACCGACGTCATCGAAGCCCTCCGCCAACACGACGTCAGCCTCCACTTCGACCGCGGATCCATCCACCCGACCACTGCGGAAGAAGTGTCAAGCCTCGACTGGTTTGAGGCCGTCGATCGAGTCATCTTCCGCGAGGTCCCGGGCGTCCAGTCACTCCAGCGCATGTTTGGAAAGTGCAGTGCCCTGACCCAGCACGGGGGGACGTTTGCGGCGCCGATCGTCTACGCGGCCGGGAAGCTCGGGCTGCCGTTCTTCTACTCGCCCTTCCGCCTGGCCGAGCGCAACATCGTCTGGTTCTGTAACAACCTACTCATCGGTGGTTACCAGGCCGACTTCTCCTTCGATCGCGCGTACCACACGACACCCGAGTTCACGCAGCGACTCGCGCTCATCGACAGCTACATCGAAACCCGAGCGCAGACATACGACTTCACTGCCATGTTCGGGTGCCACCCCGTTAACACAATCATGGACCGCTTCCCTGACGCCATCAACTTCGCGGAGGGCGCCACGCCCCCAGTGGATGAGTGGGTCGCGCCAGAGTTGATTGAGGACGTGTCCGTGCCGACCGTGCTGCAGAACTTCGAGGACCTCGTGCAGAAGCTAGTGGCGCAGCCGGATGTGGAGTGGACAACAGTCGAGGGTCTTTCGCTGCTCTACGGGAGACGCCCGGCAAGGGTTGCTGATGATGTGGTTATTCGCGGGGCTGAGGAGGCCGTCTCTCACGGCGCGCCAACGTTCACCGCTGAGCTGTCGGCCGGCGAGTTGCTCTATCTTCTCGCCAGACATGCGCTCTCGCCCGAAGAGACCTACGACGTGCCCCAGGTCATGGGGCCCCTCCAAAACACGCCGGACCACCTCGAACGCGAATGCGTGCACTGCAGCGCGCTCCCGGAGGAGATCGCGAGCGAGATGCTGACGGCCTGTGATGCCTCGGGTTACATGCCCGCCGTGTTCTGCGAGGCGAGGGGGGGGCATCGCGCCGGGCCAAGCTCTACTGATCCTGGCGTGTCACGCGCTCGGGCACGAGCCGCTCAGCTCAGACAAATGCATGCCATCGGTCGAGGCAATCCCCGGTGTCCCAGAGGCTCTCGAGAACGTCAGGGGCTACAAGGACTGGGTCTGCCACGGGCCGGATTACAACCAGCAGGGGATCATCGAGCCCTTCCGCCGCCAGTGCTGGACCCTGAAACCGGCATTCGCGGCCAACGAGTACCCGGACGATGTCCTGGCGGCCACCCAACTCAACCCCATGTTCGACCGACCGTGATCTCGCATCAGTCCCGCAGATCCACGATCTCTTCGTCCATCCCGGCGAACTTGTTCTTGTCGAGGGTCAGGCGCTCGATCTTCGCACCGACGCGGATTCCGATCCGCTTCAGCCCGCCGCCCGCGCCTCGGGTGTCAATGACGCGGTTGCCGGCCAGCACTACGTCTTCCGCGGCACCCAGCATCTCAATGGCGACGCAGTCGCCCTCTGACCCGCTGTCCTCGATGACGTTCCGCTCGAACGTGTTGCGGTGTGGATCACGCAGGGCCACCGGGTGCTCGCGGAAGAAGATTCCGTGCTTCCCGCTGCGCCGGACCACGTTGTTGCGCACGATGTTGTCCGTATCGCGATGCCCGATCGAGATGCCGTAGAGATCGCAGTCCTCGATGACATTGTCCTCCACCAAGCCATGCTTCACGCCCCAGCAGAAAAAGAAGCCCTGGCTCGCCCCACGAATGCTGTTGTGGCGCACCACGGACCGATGCGAGCCACTCCCTGCATGAAGTCCCAGGTCCGAATCGTTGATCGATCGGCAATTCTCCACCGTCACGTCGTGACAGACCTGCCAGCTCATCCCGTCGCTGTTGTTGTTCTGGGTCGTCACGTCGCGGATCACGATACGCGAGCAGTCCTGGATGAAGATGCCCCCGCCATAGTTGCCGTTGAGATTCTCGTTCTGCTCGAGGTTCCCGTCTATCGTGAGGCTTTCGATCGTGATGTCATCGACGTAGTCGCCCGTCACGACCGGGAAGAGCGTCGCCGCCTCCGCCTCCGTGTCGATCCAGAAGTTCTCGCGCGGATCTTTGTCGATATGGATCACGTCGCCTTCAATCGCGCGGACGGTCCGTTTGACGAATTTCCCCTGCCCGGAATGCGGGCACTTGCCTCGCAGGAGGATGGCCCCCCCGACCTCGAAGATCGATGCGTCCTCCACGGTGACGCGCCAATCGTACCAGTCAGTGTCATCGGTCAGCTTGGTCACCTCCGACGGACGCTTGCGCAAGATGGTGTCCTCGCCGCTGCCAACGAGAGTCAGTCCGCTGCGCAGAAACAGCGAGTTGCCCATCTCATACTCGCCCGGCAAGATGCGAACCGTGCCCCCACCGAGGCGGGTGACGTAATCGACCGCAGCCTGCAATACAAGATGATCGCTGCCGCTGAACTGCCCACCATCCCGCCCGACGGTCACTTCGATCTGCTTCGGCATCGTAGCGTCTCCTCCGTGATGGCCTGAGTCCACCTACTTGCCTCGCCGCATCCGGAACACGTGGTCGGGCGAGAGCGACAGAATCGGCACCACGCCCTCGCCGATCCTCAACTTGTAGTCCTCAACCACGCCCTCGTCCGCCTTTGCCGTAGCGATTGACCACACGTCATCCGCTCCGTCACCCACGGGCGCCCGCACGTCCACGTGGGCATTGACGAGCGTCGTCTGGCCCGTCGCGGCCACTTCACCGTCCGGGCCGAGGATGTTGACGCGCACTGTCTCGCCGCCCATGCCGTCCGCGCTGATCGCGAGTTCGTCGACGCCTTCAGGCACGTGGACGTACATCCGCTCCGCAGCATAGATCATCGCGAGTCCTGCCGAGGCATGGAGCCCGACCGGGACGTTCGCGCTGGTGATCCGGTATCCCCGTCTGCCCGCCGACGCGCCCAGCATGTAGACGCCGTCGCTCTCGGGCGTGAACTGGATGGTGCCGCCCTCGTTGGCGGGCGTCATCCCCGAGTCGATCTTCTCGAGCTTCTCGTTCCGTAGCGACCACGCCATCGGCGAGTCGTACGTGCCGACCGGCACGTTCTCGAGCACGATCTCGGCGACCTGACCTTTCTTCACTGCCAGCAGGAAGAGGTTCTCGTTTCGGAAAGTGACCTGCGGGAACTCAACCGTCTCCCCCGTCACCTCCGGCATGACCAACTCCAGATCCTCGTCCATGCGCGCGAAGACATCGAGTGCCCAGCCTTCCTCGGTCTCCCTTGGTTCGTGCCACGCCTGAAGTTCGCCCGCCGTGATTCTCTCGTTGGCCCAAGCGAACCACCGAAAGTACTCGGGGTGGTCCTCGTCATACTTCGGGCCCTCATAGAAGACCCAATACCCGCCGGTCAGCTCCGAGATCATCACCGCATTCTTCCCGCAGAACTCCGGATCGGCGCCCGTGACGACCGGGTCGATGCCGCCGGAGTAGATGAAAGGAATGCCGGCTTTCTCGGGGATCTGCATTCCGCCAATCAGCTTCCGTTGATTGCTCTCGAGCGACTCCGCTTGCGGCAGGAACCGCGATGGCCGACCGTACACCCACGGGTCCGCCAGGATCGCCGGCGCCACATCAGTGGACCATTCGGGGTAACACGCCTCGACCATGAACGGCGTCCCCGGCGCGGGGTAGATGCAGAACTGGAACGTCGGGTCATGCTCGTCGACGGCCTCACGGAGCGCCTTGCACCGCGCGCGCCAGTGGTCGATCTGGTACTGGGCAAATCCCTCGTGCATCCCCTGTTCCTCAAGCCATGTCTTGCGCTCTCCCGGCTCGATGTCGGGCAGCTCAAGATCATTCTCAACGAGGAACGGTTGGAGGATCACGTCTTCGTAAGTGATCCCATACAGGTTGCCCATCTTGGCCCCGGACGCGTAGTTCTCGTAGTCGAGGAACACGCCGAAAATATGCTCGTTCTCGGCGCTCATTCTCGCGTACTCAACGATGTACCGCTGAGTCCACTCCCAGAACTCATCCGAACACGCGCTGTAGAGCGGTTGCTCCGCCCCGTTCGACCACATCACGCGCTTGCCGTCGGCCTCCGGGCCGTCCGGCGCCGCAAGCGTGCCTCGCATCCACGGCATGTGGAAGATGCCGTACTGGTCGCACCACTGCGTGACTTGCCCGACTTCAACAAGGTCATCGTTGCCCAGTCGCGGCGAGAAGACATTGAAACCCGCCTCGGCTGTCTCTCGCACGATCCATTCCTTGGTGTGCCAGTCCTCCTCGGGCATCATCACCTTATCGACGAGGATCCGCAGCTTCTCGGACCTCCCGAGGTCTTCGCGCTTGATGCCCTGGGCGGAGACCGCCGACGCGATCACTCCGGCAAGTATCAGCAATATGAGACGCTTCATGACGCTGCCTCCCACTCACACTTCGGTGTAGCGGATCAACTCAACGCCTCGGTCGCGGACAGCCTCCAGCACGCGCTCGTCAGTGAACATCCGTCGGTCCAACTCGCGCTCGGCGGCAATCTCGCCCGGAGCCTGTCCGACGAGATGCACTTCGCGCATCTCGTGGTCATCGTAGGCCGAATGGGTCACGAGAATGGCGTCGCCCGATTCGAGCCCGGCAATGCCCTCAGCGACTGCCGCGACCGGACACTCGGCATCGCTCTTCGGGAGCCGTTGCAGTCCGCCGCACCCGTTCGCGTACACGAGCCCCTCGCGCGCGCACAGTTCGGCCAGCGCGCCGCTCACGCCATCGATCCAACTGAAGCCCATGTGCGTGTCCAGGTATTCGATGTTGAGACCCGCGTCGCGCGCCTTGGCTAACTGGGCCGCGACCTCGGCCAGGATCTGCTCGACCGTCGCCCCCTGTTCGTGGGCATCGCCCGTCTGCCGGACGAGGTGGCCCTGCCCATCCACCAGCGCCGGCACCTCATCCGCGGGTAGCACGGGTGCCCAACGCACGTTCTCCCACTCAGCGGTAATCGTCGAGTGCAGGCCCAGGCAGAGGCCCGATTCGCCCCTGACCATCTCCACTGCTTCATCGAAGCAGTGACCGACGACGAGCACGGACGTGTTCCGCACGATCCTCTCTCGATACGCCTCGAGGATCGCTCGGTTGGCACTATGGAATGAGCCGATATCGTCCGCCCGGGTCAGAAGCCTCGCGCTGTCAGCCATGCATCAATCGCCTCTCTCACACTTGGACGCGAAGCGCCGCGGCGACGAGGACGGCCGTCTCCACGATCTCGCTGCACGCCCCGAGCAGGTCGCCCGTCACGCCTCCGAGCCTCGCCTTGCACCACCTCGCGAACAGACGAGTCACCAACCACGCGCCAAGAACCAAGCACGCGCCCTCAAAGCGGTGCAACGCAACCGCGAGCAGCAGCGCTCCTCCGACGGCCACAATCCGGTGTCCCCACCCGGCGTCCTCCACAAACCACGCGGCCGTTCCGCCGCCGGCCCGCGCGTATGGCAGCGAGGCCGCGAGGTCAACCTGCATCGCCCGCGAGATGACACATGCGCCGACAACCCAGAGCACCGCGCCACCTTCGGCGAGCCGCATGACCGCGACCCACTTCGTGAAGACGACTCCGATCAGCGCGACGGCGCCCAACGCGCCGACTCGCGGGTCCTTCATGACCTCGAGCATCTTCTCCCGACCCGACATCACGCTCGCGCCGTCGGCCCAGTCCGCCAAACCGTCCAAATGCAATCCTCGCGTCAGTATCGCGCCGAGAACGACGACCAGAACCGCTATGCCCTGCGCCCAGTCCGGCTCCGTCAGTTGCGCGATGCCTCGCGCGCCGATGAACTCCAACCCGCCGACGATCAGCCCCACCAGCGGGAACCAGTAGAGCGACTCCGACATCGGCGACGCTTCCCGCCCGGGGAACGGGAGGATCGTCAGCGTTCTGATGGCCGTGCCCAGGCCCGCTATCGCTCGCATGTCGGCTCACCCGGCTCCTTCAGGTTCATCGGTATCCCGGACACGACGAACGTGACCGTGTCGGCGATGGCCGCCACATCCTGGTTGAGCCAGCCCGCAAGGTCGCGAAATCGGCGGCTCGTTGCGTTGTCCGGCACGATCCCCATCCCAACCTCGTTCGTCACGAGCACGATGTCGACAGGCGGGTCTTTCAGCACGTCGAGCAGCCCGTCAATCGCCTGACGGATCGCGTCGTCGTCCTCGTCGAGGCGAAACATCAGGTTCCCCATCCAGACAGTCAGGCAGTCGACGATGGCGGCTTCGGCAGCTTCCGGCAGTGAGTGAATCGCCTCGGCGAGTTCGAGCGGCGCCTCAACCGTGAGGTACGACGCATCGCGTTCCGTCTGGTGCTTCGCGATCCGCTCGCGCATCTCGTCATCCATCGCCTCGGCCGTCGCGATGAATGCCTTCGTCCGGTATCGCTGCATCAGCGCGAGCGCGTGTCGGCTCTTCCCGCTCCGCGCGAAGCGGACCAGAAGTCCGCGGTGCGTTCCGGGCGCCGCCGGTAACTAATGTGACCCGTTTCACTGCACGTCCCTCGCTAGCACGGCTTCAGATGCCACCAGATCCGCCTCGCTGAATATCTCAAGCGTGACGACGCGCGTCTCGGCGCCTTCGCCGCCGACGCTTTGCAGGATCAGCGCCAACTGCGACTGGGTCAGGCCCTCAAGCGACGCGTGGTCTTTCCCGTCGATGATCCCGTGCAGGTGCATCACGCTCATGCGGTCGATGTACCGATCCAGGTACTCGGCGAGACTGTAGTCACTCAGCAGAACGTGCCCCACATCAATGCAGATGCTCGCGCCATGTTTGCGCACGATGTCGTCCACCCATTCATACGGGTAGGCGAGTGTCTCAACCGCCAGCAGCTCCGGGTGGTCCACAATCGCGCATAGCTCGCCGAGCGACCGATCGCAGGCGTCGGCCCACTCGGTCAGTGGCTCGACCGGCTTGTGGAAGTGCACGATGTGTGCATGTGGGTCGACCGACGCCATCGTCTCAATGACCCGCCGACACTTCCCGACCGAGCGCGCCCGCGCGTCATCGTCCGTCTCTCCGAGGTCTGCGTCGAGCGGCAGATGCACCGTATAGGTCAAGCCATTGTCGTCGGCTAGCTGCTTCAACTCGGCAACGGTCGCCTCGTCGGGGATGTTCGACATCTCGTCTGATTCGAACAAAATCAGCTCGATGTCATCAACGCGACCTGCCAGGAACCGGACATTCGGCAGTATGTCGTCCGGGATGATGTACGAACTCGTCCCCAGGCGAAACGGGAATCGCCCTTTCAGGCCGGTGATCTGCTCTCGCTGGCTCAACGGGGCCTCCATGGGCGTGCTTCAACGCGACGCCGGATGGTCTCTGTTCGTCCCCCATCGCGAGACTGCCTCCACGGCTCGCGGCAGGTCGGGCCGCCAGTGCAGCGGAATGGCTATGCTTCCTGACAACCAACGCCCCACCGGACGCTACCGATGAAGCGGCTCCTGAACCTCAGCACGCACTCCCACGACCTTGGCTTATTCGAGAATGACTGGGAGAACGCCCGCCGGATGCTCGGCGAGTATGGATTCGACGCGTACGAGCTGTACCCGGTGGATCCCTACGACTACGCGCAGATCCCCTCGGAACTCATCGCCGGGATCCACCTGCGCTTCTTCGTCATCATCGAGCCCCTTTGGAACGAGAACCGCGAGAGCTTGCTCCGGATCTTCGGTGACATGGAGACGGTCGAGCACTTCTACGGAGGTCTCGACCGCCAAGCGATGATCGACGTCTATCGAGCGCAACTCAACCTGGCGCACCGGCTGGGGTGCGAGTACGTCGTGTTCCACGCGGCGCACTGCGAGCTGGAGCACGTCTTCGACTGGGAATTCCCGTGGCGCTGCGAGGACATCCTGGACCTATCGGCCGAGATCATGAACGAGGTCACCAGGGAGACGGACTACGAGGGATGGATCCTGTTTGAGAACCTCTGGTGGCCCGGCAGCTTCCGATGCCTGGTGCCCTCCGAGATCGAGCGTCTGCTCAGCCAGGTGGAGCATCCACGAGCTGGGATCTGTCTCGACACTGGGCACATCCTCAACACGAACCAGAGCCTGGCGACCGAAGCGGAGGGCATCGACTACCTGCTATCCACCGTCAACGGTCTGGGGAGCCTGTCCGAGGCCGTCAAAGGCGTGCATCTCACGCGAAGCCTGTCGGGCGAGTATGTGCGAGCCAGCCGCAGCACGAGCGAACCTTACGCCGAGGCCGATACCTTCTGGGATAGGCTCGGGATCGCTCGCGAACACGTGTACAAGATCGACCAGCACGAGGGTTTTGAGGACTCGAGGATCGGCGAGCTGTTCGATCTCATCTCGCCGGAGTTCCTGACCTTCGAATTCACCTTCCGCGGCATGGACGAGTGGCGCCGCAAGATCGAAGTCCAGCGGCGCGCGCTCGCCCAATTCTTCGATTAGCCCTGTTCCCGCCAGAACGGATTGGTCCACGCTTTGCGGCCACGGTCATCCACGCACTCGACCCGGAACGGGTCCCACGTCGGCGCGATGGCCAGTGTTACCTCAGTGTAGGGGCCGCCGTCTCGCGCGAGTCGGTGAGTGGTCGTCCCGCAGCCTGCCCCCGGCGAGATCACCTGCACGGCTTGGCACGGCGAGCATTTCACCGTCACGCTCTCATCCTCGATCGTCACGTCCTCAATCGTCGGACCACTCGAAGCGTAGAAGCTGCCGGCGACCACCGCATCCATGATCGCTTCGGGCGCGCGCCCCTCGCTCTTCACCATGATCCAGCCGCCGAGCGTGTCCTCGTAGTGGCAGTGCGCATCATCCACGGCGAGGCCCACCAATCTCTCCCCGCGCGCCAGGAGCTGGTCCCAGTGCGGGCCGCTGTCACCCCGTCCGACCCCGGACTCGCACGTCCAGTTGAAGACCTCGACGCCGATGAAGCCCGTCCGCCCTAAGATGTCGGCGTGTGTCATCGAGGTCCAGTACGGGTGCGCGATGAACGCGAACCGGCAGCGCGGCGCGATGTGGTCCATCGCGACCTGCAGCTTGTCGGTCTCCGGGACTTCGATCGGCTCCGTCTGCCCGATCGACACGATGTGGTGTATCTGTCCCAGCTGTCCCTTGCCCTGGTGCAGCTCCTGCCCAGGCAGCATCGCGATCCCATCGGTATCCAGGTCAGCGTAGGGAGTCAGATGGTTGTGGTCGGTGATCGCGAGGAAGTCGTAGCCCGCGTCGCGATAGTGGTCTACAGCCTGCTGCGGCGAGAACTCGCCGTCTGAATTCGTCGTGTGTAAGTGCAAGTTCCCTTTGAGGAACTCGCCATCCATCTTGAACGGGTTGTTCACGCTGCACCTCGCTTGGGTTTCTCAATCCACGCGGTACGGTTCATCATGCCAGGCGCTTCACCTTTACGCCCGCGCAGAAGGTGTCTGCAGGCCGACATCCGAATGTGGCAGCGTGGTCCACTCCATGCCGAGGTGAAATGACCGTGAAGGCCGCTAGCCAGCCACCCCTCAGCCGCCGAGAGTTCATCGGCGCCAGCGCCCTGGCGACCTCGGCGGTCGCCTTGGCCCCGCAGGCGGGCGCCCAGCGCCGCGCGAAGCCCGCGCCCACGAAGCCGAACATCGTCTTCATCCACACCGACCAACAGAGCCTCAGCGCCATGTCGGCGCACGGCTGCGAGCACGTGTACGCGCCCAACATGGACCGACTGGCGGCGCGAGGCATGTCGTTTCAGATGTCTTACTCCGCGAATCCTGTCTGTTGCCCGGCACGGTCCTGTTGGTACACGGGCCGCACGTCCGCGGAGACAGGGGTCGTGCGCAACAGCTGGCCCATTGACGAGACGATGCCCGACCTCGGCCAGTGGTTCAATGGCAATGGGTACGAGGCTGTCTACGCGGGCAAGTGGCACGTTCCGGGGCGCAACTTCCGCAACAGCTTCCGGGTGATCTCGCCCGGAACGGGCATCGGAGAACACTCCGACGGCGCCTCATCGCGCGCGACGGAAGCGTTCCTGCACAGCTACTCCGGTGACAAACCGTTCTTCCTGTCGCTCGGGTTGCTGCAGCCACACGACATCTGCTATTGGGTATTTGAGCACGTTCCGCGCTTGGAGGAGCTGCCCTACCCGCAGATCGCGGATGAGTTGCCTCCCCTGCCGGACAACTTCGAATACGATCCGCGCGAGCCGGAGACGTTCATCAAGCATTGGCGCCAGCGGGGAAAGACCTTCCGCGACAATTGGTCCGAGACTCAGTGGCGCTACTACCAGTGGGCTTACTTCCGAAGCGTCGAGATGGCTGATGCGGAAATCGGGCGAGTGCTCGATGCTGTGGAGGACTCCGGGCATGCCGACGACACGCTCATCATCTTCACTGCCGACCATGGCGACGGGCACGCGCGCCACCAGATGATCTCGAAGATGTACATGTACGATGAGGCGGCCGCCGTGCCGTTCGTCGCCGCGTTCCCCGGCCAGATGGGAGAAGGGATCATGGACAGCGACCATCTCGTGTCCGGCCTCGACGTCGCCCCGACGATCTGCGATTACGCGGGCATCCCTGCTCCTCCCAAAGCCAGAGGGCGTTCGCTGCGACCGGTCTTTGAGGGACGCCCGAGCGCGGAGCGCGAGTTCATCGTCAGCGAGGTCTTCACGACGGGGCGGATGGTCCGCACGCCCGAATACAAGCTCATCACCTACCAGGGCGACGAGACGGACCAACTCTTCGATATGCGCGCCGATCCGGGCGAGACGAAGAACCTCTTCGGCGATGCTACTCACGCCGACACGCACGCGGATCTGCGGAAACGCCTGGCCGAGTGGGAGAGTCACCTCGAGCCTATCTCGCTCGAGGACCGCCAGTCCATCAAGCCGCCCAAGCCTAAGCCGCGCCGAGGCCAAAACGCCCGCCAGTAGGAGCCCAGACAATGGAATCAGCCGCAGCATCTCGCACATTGCCAAGGTCACTCGCGACGTTGAGCGAGGCCCTCACGTCGGTGGAGGCCCCCGCGGGCGACTTCGATCCTCGCGGCGAGTGGGACCATCGCTACACCGTTCACACGATCATCTATGCCATCAACGGTCAGAGCGTGAACCTGCCCAAGCAAGGATGGTTCAACATCCGACGCGGACCACTCCGAGGCGATACGGTGGAGATCGCCTGCTCGTTGGCCTCGCATCACTCGTTCGACTGGGTCAACTCCCTCGAGGCTACGATCACCTGTGACGATGACGCCCTCGCCACTCCGCGGAAGTGGGAGCTGACCAGCAAGACGCTCGACAAGGAGCGCAACATCGTCCCAGACACCGAGCACGCGCGGACGGGCGCTCTCCGCAAGGGGCGGATCATCGCCACGTCCGGCAAACGGCGGTCAACGCGCGCGGCCGAGGCGCTCAGCTCGAACTGGACGATCTTCGACCCAACGCGGACGATGCGTGTGGGCATGCCGAG
>CAZKUN010000017.1:0-4883 GCA_964555935.1 uncultured Armatimonadia bacterium
CGACCTGACGGCCGATGAGATCGCGCCGGAAGCGGTCCAAGTCGCCGCCTTCAATCTCGAGCCGGGCGGTCGTAGCGAGCCCATCGAGGTCGAGGGCGCGTTCTTTGTGATCTGGGCCAAGGACAAGGAACCCGGCTCAGTCATCGCCGAGGCCGGAGCCGCCCAGCAGATAAAGAACAAGTTCCGCGCCGACAAGAACGTCTCGCGCGACGGTGTCCTCCGCTCGCTCCGAGCCGCGGCCGACGTGAAGATCAAGATGCCCGGCTACGCGCACATCGCCGCCGAACTCAAGAAGGCCAGGGAGATCAGAGTTGTCGTCGACGGCGACCTCGCGAATCTGGGCGCGGCGCCCATCCAACGCAACCGGATGCTGGTGCCTGCTGAGGCCTTCGCCGCCGCGCTCGGCGCGTCGTTCGAGTACTTTGGCGTGAACGACACGATGCGGATCATCAAGGATGATGTGACGGTCATCTTTGGGCTGAACGTCTCGGTCGCCAACGTCAACGACGAACCCATCCAACTGGACCAGTCGCCTCTCCGCGACGGTGGCGTTGTCTACGTTCCGGCTCGCTGGTTGGCTGACACGCTCGGCGGATCCGTCCACTGGGTCCCTGACACGCTCACGCTGAACGTCAAGTCCGTGAAGGTCGACGCGCCCATTTCGCCTGGCGGCGGCGATGGGGGCCCCATCCCTGTCCCGCAGCCCATCACCGACGGCGACGCGCCGTGACCTGTCGCGCATGCCGTCCGTCTGACTCTCCGAGCTATCTGACGCTCCCGGTCTCCGGCCGGGAGCGTGTCTTTGCCGGTGTAGTGGGATTTGACCGACACTCCTGGAACTTTCCTCTCGGCGAGCGTTAGAAGAACCGTGACGCAAGTCCTCCCGTGGGTCAGGCGTCCCACCTGACGCCGTCCAGGTATTATCGCCCGCAAAGGTGCATCCGTTGGATCAGTGGCCGACGCCCGACGAATCGATCGACCCTCTCCTCATATTCCGCAAGCGGCCCGATCAGTCCGCGGCGGTGACGGTCACCACTGGCCAGAAGATCGCCGTCGCGTTGTGCCTCCTCGTGCTCGTCGCAGCCCTCGCCCTCGACTGGGTCACCACGCTCGTCGTCATCAACGGCGCGGCGATTGTCTTCTATCTGGTCCACATCAGCTACAAGTTCTATCTCGTCTGGTTGTCGCTGGGGCGTGGGGTAGAGGTGTCTCCCTCCGCAGCGGCGCTGACAGCCATCCCCGACTCTGAGCTGCCCAAGTACACGATTCAAGTGCCCCTCTACCGCGAGACCGAGGTTCTGGCACGGTTGGTCAAAGGGCTTTCGGCGATGGATTACCCGGCCGACAAGCTTGACATCCAACTCCTGCTGGAGGTGGACGATGACGAGACGATCGAGGCTGCGCGGGCGATGGATCTGCCGCCACAGTTTCGGTGCGTCGTCGTGCCCGATGGGCAACCGAAAGCCAAGCCGCGCGCGTGCAACTATGGTCTTCAGATCAGCGACGCGGATCTACTCGTCATCTACGACGCTGAGGATCGGCCCGAACCGGATCAGCTCCGCAAGGCCGCCGTGGCGTTTCGCGGGCTGCCGGATGACCTGGTATGCCTGCAGGCCCGGCTGAACTACTACAACCAGCGCCAGAACATCCTCACTCGGTGGTTCACCCAGGAGTACTCGGTGTGGTTTGATCTCTTCCTGCCGGGGCTGACGGTCTCGGGCGCGCCGATCCCGCTCGGCGGCACGTCGAACCACTTCCGCGTTCCCGTGCTCAAAGCACTCATGGGCTGGGATCCGTTCAACGTGACCGAGGACTGCGATCTCGGCGTTCGGCTCCACGCGCACGGCTACCGCAGCGCCATGCTCGACAGCACCACGTGGGAAGAAGCCAACTCGGCGGGGATGAACTGGATCCGGCAGCGGTCGCGCTGGGTCAAGGGTTACATCCAGACCTACCTGGTGCACATGCGCAGCCCGCTTGGCTTGCTCAAATCGCTGGGCGCGAGGGGCTTCTTCGGCTTCCAGATGACGGTGGGGGGCTCGATCCTGTGCTTCCTGCTCAACCCGATTTACTGGCTGATGACGGCGCTCTGGTTCCTGACCCACGCCTCGATCATCTCAAGCATGTTCCCGCCGCTGATCTTCGGCCTGGGCCTGGTCTGCCTGTTCCTGGGCAACTTCTCGTTCATCTACCTATCCGTCGCGGGCTGCATGCAGCGGGGCTACCACGACCTCGTCAAGTATTGCATCCTGACGCCGATTTACTGGCTGATGATGAGCATAGGCGCGTACAAGGGCGCTTTCCAGCTCATCACCCGGCCGCACTACTGGGAGAAGACGCAACACGGGCTCTTCGAGGAACCTGAAGACGTCTGACCGATCTCTGCCGCGAGGCGCGCACCTTGCCAACCGACACCCCCCACAACCCAAGCGGCTCCTGCGGCCACCCTCCCTCCAAAGTCGAGGGGTGGGTCGTCTTCGTGCTCGGCGCGCTAGTCGTTGGGCTGGCGGGCGTCGCGGCGACATCGGCCAATGCAGTGAGCTGGGGCGCGTTGGCGGCCCTTTCACACGCTCAGGACGTCCTGCACCAAGGCGAGCACATCAACCTCGGCTACATCGGCTTCGTCGAGCCACCCCTGCCAACGCTGCTCTACATCCCCATCGCGGCGATTCTCCCAACGCTGGTGAAGACGGGCGCGGCGGTCTGCATCTTCGGCGCGATCGTGGCGGGGCTGACTTTGCGCGCGCTGAACGCGGCGGGCGCCGACCTCGGTTTGGGTCGGCCGGTTCGGTGGGGGCTTTGCGCGCTGTTTCTGCTCAATCCGGTCTACCTGGGGCTTGCGGCGACGGGCGCGCCCGACGCGCTATATGTCTATCTCATGCTGGCCGCCGGCTGGCGGTTGCTGAGATGGCAGCGGGGACACGTGCTGCGCGACCTCATGGGCTGCAGCATCTTCCTCGCGCTGGCACTCGTCACGCGCTATGACGCGCTAATCCCGCTCTGCGTGGCAACGCTCGTTGTGGCGGTTGAGACGCTTCGCCAAGGCGGGAAGTGGGCGGCGCTCGAGGGCACCGTGCTGACATTCCTGCTGCCGGGCGTCTACATTGGCGGCCTTTGGGTGCTGGCGAACTGGATCATCATGGGCGACGCGCTGCACTTCTGGCGGATTGCCTGGGAGATCGGTGAGAACTCGGCCTGGACGGTCACGCCCTGGAGTAGCGTCGTAGCATCCCTGGTCGTGTTCGCGCCGCTGGCGGCATCTGCCTGGTGGGCGGTCTGGGGCGCGGCGTGTGGGAGACCGAGGCTGGCGCTCTGGCCCGCTGTGGTGATGCTATCGCCGTGCCTGGCGGTTCTGGTCGTGCCGAGCGTCTTCGACGTGTGGTTGGATCGCGCGGCGACCACGAGTCTGCCGTTGGCGCCGATTCCTGATCTCTTCGCGCCGATGCTGGCCGCCGGCGCGCTATTGTCGGCCTGCGCGTTGGCTGACCTGCTTCCGCTCTTCGGGCGCAAGCACATCTCGAAGGAGATCTGCCTGGCTGGGGCTGCGGCGCTGCTCGCGGTGAACTGCCTCGCGGTGATGGGGCCAGAGGAGCGCGTCTACATCGATCCGCGTCCCGCCATCCACGGACACGCGTTCGGGGCGGATGATGCCTCCGGCACCAAACGCGTCGCCGAGCGCGTGAGCCAGGGGCCGGCGGACGAACTGTTGGTCATTGCGGGGTGGCCGGGCTACGCTGTGACGCTCTATTCGGGGCGCGCGGAGAACAAGGTGCTGCTCGTCGATATGTACCCGCCCGATGATCCGCTTGAGGAAGGCGCCGTGGGTTCGCTGCTCGTCCGCGGCGAAACGCTCCTCAGCGTCCCCGCCATCCACGAGCGTTGGGAAGCGGCTCTCGGCACCGAATTGGCCGACGACCCGGCCTGGGCCAATGACGGCTGGGCCTGTTACTTGCCGGAACGCTAGTTGCGGGGCTTGCTCGCCGTCACCTCGACGGGCTCTGCGAAGTTCGCGTAGGCCTCAGCCGACTTGCCCTCGGTCACATCGCCCCGGTGGACCCAGACGCGGTAGTTCATCTCGACGGGCTCGCCCGGTTGAAGCGTGTATTCCTCGAGCCCTGGCCAATCCACGCCTAAGAACCCATACTCGCGCAGGCACCAGCCGTTGGGGAAGCCGATGTTGTCGCTGTCGATGAAGATCGACGCGCCTGACATCGCCTCGCCGCCGCTCATCTTGGCGGAGATATCGGCCCACGGGATGCGCTCCTCGTTGGTGGATTGCACCACGGTCCCATCGGGTTTGGTGACGGTCTTGCTCTCGACGACCGGCACCCGCAGGCAGAAGCCGCCATAGCCCTTGCCCGTGGCGCCAAGCAGCGTGACCGGCTCCTCGGTCGCCTCAAGGGTGATGTTCACGTCGATGGCGCGACCGGTCTCTCCCGCGAGCCAGACGGTGTAGCGCACCTTCTCGTCCATCACCCGCTTCTCGCCCGCATACCAGCCGTTCTGCACGCCGAAGGAAGCGAACACGGGTCCTGTCTCACGCCCCAGCCACTCCTCGAACCGCGTCCACATGCCGGAGACGGCCCACGGGTCGTAGTGCTCGCCGCCGACGGTGACGTGCGGCCAGGTCAGGAAGACGCCGCGGTGGTGGTAGTGGTCCTTGGGGAAGTCGCCGGTGATCGCTTCGCCATCCAGCCCAAACAGCGGGTGGATGTACGAGGATCTTCGGCGATCCTCTGGGACGCCCTCGGGTAGGAGATCGCCGAAGTTGTAGGTGAGAACCGGTTCATCGCCCTCCGTCAGTCGGAGATAAGTGTCGTCGGCTTCCTCGAAGCTGAAAGCGGGCTCGAACGCCGGGTGAGGGGTGAGGATGTATCCGGACT
>CAZKUN010000017.1:4893-67696 GCA_964555935.1 uncultured Armatimonadia bacterium
GACTTGCGGGCGCCGTCGGTCTGGGGGAGGATGAACCGAAGCCTCTCGCCGTCCTCGGACTGCTGCGCCGGAATCGTTCTGCGCGGGTCCTCCAGGTCGATCACGGCGACGCCAGGCGCGCGGGCGATTTTCTTCTTGAGCTTCGGCGTGGGGATGTCGGTCTCGGTGGGCAGCGGCCCGCCGCCGAGCGCGATGATCAGTATCGTCGCCATCTTTGCGGACATGTTCTGGCTCCTACTGGCCCAAGGCCGTCAGCATCACGTGCCAGCCCTCGCCATAGCTGATCGTGTCGTCGTCCTCGGTGGGGCCGATCTCGCCCGCGCAGTAGCACCCAAACAGCGGCACCGTGTCGCCGATGGATTCGCGGATCGCGGCTAGCTCGTCGCTGAGGTCGTCCAGCTTGCCCATGCGCCCGCCGCAGTCAAACGCCAACACGGCGAGAGGTGGCTTCCCGAGCCCGTCGAGCACTGCCGCGCTACCCTCGCGAGCCGTGGAGATCACCGCGTCGTTGTCTTTGGCCTGGCGGCCGGCCAGGGCGACGTCGAAATCGCCGGTGAGCATGATCGCGATGGCCGCGTCTGTGTGGGGCTTGCCTTTGTAGTAGACCCAGTTCTGGCCCGCGTTCTTGTTGACGCTGCCGCCCGTCACGGGAGCGTCCGCCCCCAGGACCAGTTGCACCCCATCCAGGAGAAGCTGGTTCTTGGGCGAATGCGCGTCAGACAGCACGATCACAAGCGCTGCCGTCTCCGGATCAGGCAGGCGGTCCGCGAGGCTCGCGCCCGCTCCGTTGAGCGCGCCGGTCAGCTCTGGCTCGTCCTCTTCCATCGAGAGCCCCTTGGCCCCCATCTTCTTCTGCAGGGCGACCGTGACGCCAACTCCATCGCCACCGATGCCGAGGAGGGCGACAGCGTCAAGGTCCGCCACTCCGGCCTGGGTGAACATGCCATAGCTCGAGCCGCCGCAGATCCGCTGGCGGTCGAAGACACTTGCAACGCCGGCCAGCACCTTGACCTTGTCCGCCTTGCGCTCGAAGCATTCGGAGACGAAAACGACGTGCGGCTCAGTGCCGCCCATGGCATCCCGGAGAGCCTCCGCCGCTTCCTGGCCTGCGAGGAACGGGTCCGCGTTCTCGGCGGCGCCCGTCCGGACGATGATGTCGCCGCCCGGCGTGGCCGTCGATAGCTCTGAGACAGACCTGTCCGCCACAGCCGCCGTCAGCAGGAGCAGGACCGCGGCGGATATGATCGTGAATCGCTGAAGCATGGGGCTACCCTCTTCTGGGAGCAGTTTGCGGTCACGTTCGCGACGCGCCGGACGCCTCCCTTCACCCCATGTGCGACGTGAGGGCCGCGATGGGCTCATTGCGCGCGATTGGTGGTTTGTCGTCACGTGACGACAAACGCCCGCGACACGCGGGCGCGCGTGGCGATGTCAGTGTATCGAGGAGCACAGACCGAACTCGATGCGGCTTGTCCATGGCGGCGTCTCGGGCCAGACAGCACTTGCCCAATCCGCCCAGGCGTCGGCCGAGCGGTGTTCGGGCCACAGATTCATGATGTCACCGAGATCGCGAAGACCAGTCCCATCTGGGTCGTGGATGAGCAGCGAGAAGCAGATCTCACGGCCTGGCGTGGGGCGGATGTCGCCCATGAGCGCGAAGGGAATGGCGATCTCGTGGCGCGTGACGCCCGCTTGGTGCTTGACCGCGACCTGGGCGCCCTCGGCCGGCTGGGGAGCGGGTCCCGAGAGGAGGCTGCACGTTGCGCCCTTGCCCTGACCCGTGACTAGGAACTCGTAACGATGGTCACTTGCGGCTGCGGCCAGGGCGAACTGCACGGCGTCGTCGTCGGTCAGCTCGGTCTCTTCCACCTCGACCGCGAGGCAGAACTCCCGCTTGTTCCAGTAGGTCCGCAGCGTGGCGCCCGAGAGGGCCATCGGGATCGCATCGTCCCACTCGTTAAGCTTGCCGTCGATCTTTGGCTGGAAGTACGGCGCGCTCGCGCAGGTGACCGTCTGGGCGATCGGCGGAGCGTCGTCGATGGTGATCGCGATCGGGTAGGCGTTGGCGGCGAGATCGGTGGCGCCCTTGATAGTGAAGGGCAGCATCTTCGTCTCGCCAGGTTGGAGCGCGATCTCGTGCTGGGAGGGCGTGACCTCCCAGCCGTCAGCGAACTGAACGGAGAGCGTGCTCGCATAGGGCGCGTCGGTCGTGTTCTTCACGACGACATGCGTGACGGGCCCCGTTGAGGGCGGAACGAGGAAGTTGCGCGCGCGGACCAGAAGCGGCGCGTCGTCAGCCGCAACGGGTGATGTGAGGAGGATAAAGAGCAGTCCCGTCATGATGGTCTCCGCGATAGGGAATGAGACTCCGTTTCGTCGTGGGAGGGCACTGCGCCTCCGGCCCGGAAACGGTCCTGGCCCGCGACACTGCCCAGAGACGCGCGAGGAGTTGGCCGAATGGACATCGTCGAAGTTGGCCGGATGAGTACAGTCGACTACATCGTAGTTGCCGTCTACCTGGCCGGCGTGGCCGGGATTGGCATCTTCGCCAGAGGCAAGATCAAGGGTCTCTCCGACTACTTCGCCGGCGGGCACAAGGTCCCATGGTGGCTGGCGGCCGTCTCCCACCACATCTCCGGCTACAGCGCCTTCGCCTTTGTGGGCTATGCCGGCCTGGCCTACGAAGTGGGCTTCAACGTCTGGACCGTGTTCGCCGTCCCGTGCTTCCTGGCCATGATGTTCGGAGCGTTTGTGTTTGCCCCTCGGTGGGCGCGACTCAAGGTGGACACGGCCTGTGAATACCTTGAGCGGCGGCACAACCTGGCGGTTCACCAGGTGATCGCTTGGAGCGGGATCAGCATCAAGTTCATCGACGAGGGCCTGAAGCTCTACTCGCTGGCGCTTGTCGTCGCCGTCTGCGCAGGGGTGCCGCTTGAGACGACGATCATCGTGTGCGGAGTCGTCGCCATCCTGTACGTGCTCGTCGGCGGCCTGTGGGCGGAGATCCTCACCGACTTCAGCCAGTTCATCGTGCAGTTCATCACGACGGTGATCCTTGCTTTCGTCGTGCTTAAGGCCGTGGGCGGTTGGGGGAAGATGTGGGAGCTGTTCCCAGACAACGACGGGAGTCTGCTTTGGAGTAGCGAGTGGGATCTGCCGAAAGTGGCGGTCTGGCTGGTCGTGATCACTCTGAGTTACAACGGCGGGAACTGGGGCTTGGCCCAGCGGTTCTACTCGGTGGGCAAGGCGGGTGACGCGAAGAAAGCCGCGCTGCTGTCTGGCGTAATGTATCTCATCTACCCGCTGATCCTGTACATCCCCGTCTGGGCGGCCCGCCCCCTGATCGGCGAGGTTGCAGAGCCTGACGAAAGCTACGTGCGCGTGGCGATGGAGTTCCTGCCGAGAGTGGCGCCAGGATTGCTGGGGCTGTTTGTGGCCTCGATGTTCGCCGCGACAATGTCCATGGTCGATTCGGATCTCAACGCCATGGCGGCCGTCTTCACCAAAGACATCTACAAACGCACGTTGGCTCGCAACGCAACCGAGAAGACGCTCATGAAGGTCGGTCTGTTGGTGACCGGCGTCTTCGGGGCGGTGACCATCGTGGCCGGCCTGCTGACGCCGCATCTCAAGGGTCCGTTCGACGCGATGGTCGAATGGTACGCGGCTGTTCTGGGGCCTGTCGCCGTGCCACTGCTCATGGGCATGATCAACCGGCGCACGAGTTGGCGAGGCGCCCTGGGCGCGTGGTTGCT
Source organism: uncultured Armatimonadia bacterium (assembly GCA_964555935.1). GTDB lineage: Bacteria > Armatimonadota > Zipacnadia > Zipacnadales > VGFC01 > CAZKUN01. The sequence goes on from CAZKUN010000017.1 coordinate 8,649, forward strand.
GGGTATCGTCGCGTTCGTGGGCCTGAAGTACGGAATGGATGCGTCGTGGACGATCTATGTGGGTGGATCGCTGCTTGTCTCCTTCAGCGTTTACTTCCTCGAAGGGCTGATCTACAAGCCAACGCCGGAGGAGAAGGAGCGCCTCGACGCTCTGTTCGCGCAGCTCGAGAATGACCCGGTCGAGACCGAGACCATCGAAGAGGATGCGGAGGAGTGAACATGGGGGTGCAGCGGCCGGCGCTATGTGCTCTGTTGGCGTTGACGGTGGGATGCATCCACGCCCAGGCGGGGAAGAGCTGGCAACGGACCGCCGACTTCCCCTTCCGCGAGGTGACAGCGACGGCATCGAGCGAACAGGCCGACCAGTGGCCGGCCTCAATGGCCATCGACGGCAACACGTCCGAGCCGGAGAGCATGTGGCAAACGCTCCGCGACGGCCCCAAGTCGGCGTGGCTGGAGCTAGGCCTGCGCCGCGCGCGTGCGGTCAGCGGCGTCAGAATCTACCACCAGAACAACCCGCGCTACTACCGCAGCCTCGACTACTCGATCTCCTGCGAGATCGACGGCGAATGGCGCGCGGTCGCCGAGGTGACGGACAACAAGACGGCTGGCTGGCGAGAGCACGCCTTCGACCCCGTCGAGACCTCGGGGATCCGGATCGACATCGCCCGTTCTGAACATGGCTCCCAGATGGGGCTCAACGAGGTGGAATTGGTCTTCGCTGAGAGCGAGGGTCCGTTCTCGCGCTTGTCCATGCCTCACCACATTGGGTCGGTGGCGGACATGGGCGTGGTCGAATTCGAGGCGAGCGTGCCGAAGAGCACGTCCGTCGAGTTGCGCACGCGATCTGCCTCGGGCGATGCGGGACGCCCCGGCGAGTGGTCGGCTTGGTCGGACGCCATCGCAGACACCGGCTCGGTGAACGCAAGCCCGATTGGCGAATGGGTGCAGTATGAGGCGACCTATACGGGTGCTAGCGGGCGAGAGCCCGTGCTTCGCCGCGTGATGTTAGGATCGCCGGACTGCGTGGACAGCGTGCTCGCCGCCGCGGTGATCCCCTCGGCAAGTGAGCCGGTAGCGCTTCGGGCGCGGTTCCGGGATCCCATGGATACGGCATCGACGCCTGAGGGGCGTGTCACGCGGGCGGATGGTAGCGCAGTGTTGCTGAAGCGAGGCGTCTGGGAGGATGATCTCACATATCGGTTCGCGCCGACGATGCTCGGCCCGGGCGAGGGAGCGGCATCGTTGAGGACGGCAGGCGCAAAGCGCGCCGATGGGTTGGTGATGCTGGCGGATGATCGGCTTCTGCTTGTGGGGACGGCGCCCGTGTTGGAGCGGGTGCGCGGCATCGTCGACTGGATGATGGAGAACGAGCACAAGGCGATCTTCGTCGAGGGCTACAACGAGCGGACCATCCTCGCGCTGTATGAGATCACCGGTGAGGAGCGCTATCTCAACCATGCGCGCGCCTGGGTGACCAAGCTGCTCGACGCGCAGAAGCCGGCCGGCTACTGGGGCACGGGCTATGGCGATGTCTACTTCGCGGATACGGGAAGCGCGCTGGGGCTGCTGGTCAACTTCTACAAGTTCGCGACCCCGGATGAGCGGGGGCGGATTGATACCGCCTTGCAGCGCTACTTCGACCTGCTGCTTGTCAAAGGCGATAGCACCGGCAAGCCCTTCGTTCACGAGGGCGGCAGCGTCGGCGTCGGTTACCATGCCGATCTCGACGGAAACATCACGAGTGACCTGAACAAGCCCTACACCATCGCGACCGCGCTGACCGGCGCCGAGATCTTCGCCGCCTGGCACTACATGAAGGGCAACCCTCGCGACAGACAGATCGCCATCCGCGCCTGCGACTGGATGCTCGACACAATGGTCGGCGAGGACGTGCGTGACCCATGGGCCGCTCCCGGGATGATTCCGTACATCATCGAGGACTGGAATCCCGATGGGCAGAACCGCGAGTGGCTCTGGAAGCGCTGGCCGTACGATACCTCGGCCTACGCGGGCGAAGGCTTCATCGCGGCATGGGTCTACGTCGACGACGAGCCGTTCCGCACGGGCCTGGGCAGACGCGTCCGCCCGCATATTGATTGGCTCCTCCGCACGCAGAACGACGACGGCAGTTGGGCGGTGAAGGGCTCGGGCGATCAGCTCCGAAGCCACGGCGTGGTGAACCTGCTGCTGTGGTATTACGAGAGGGTGGAGCGCGACCCAGCCGTTGCAGGCGCCATCCAGCGCTATGTCAGCCTGCTGCTTGATGAGGAGCGCAGTCGCTACCTGAAGGTCCCGGGCGACGGGATCGCCACGTCGCTGGCCGGGCGGGCGCTGGTCGAAGTTATCCGTCCGGGCGTGGACTGCTACCGGTGGATGGACGAGGGCGAGTGATTAGCGCCACTTGCCGGTTCGCTTGCTGAGAGCCTTGAGTTTGCGTTCGTCGACCTCGATGCCGAGGCCAGGGCCGTCGGGGACCGCGAGCTTGCCATCGACGGGCATGAGGCGCTCGCTGATGACCGACTCCGCGAGGAACTGAGGCCCGTTGAGCGCGGCGGGCTTGTCGAGGCCATAGGCTGCATACAGTCCCAGCGTCGCGGCGAGCGAGATGTCCGGGTCCGTCAGCCCACTCCCGAGCCACATGAGCCCCTCGTTCAGCAGGATCTCGATCTGCTCGCGACACGAGACCAGCCCCCCGCAGCGCGCCGGCTTCTGCGCGATACCGTCGAGCATCCCCAGCTTGATGAACTCCACGAGGTCGGTGGGGGAGATGACGCCCTCGTCCATCAGGATCGGCAGCGCCCCCTGTTTCTTCAGCTCCTGATAGCCCGCGATGCGGTTCGGCTTGAGGGGCGCCTCGAGGACATCCACGCCCGCGTCAGCAAGCTTGGGAGCCGCCTCGAGCGCGGTTGTCAGGTCGTATCCCCCGTTGGCATCGGCCCAGAGGAATCCGTCCGGCACGGCGGCGCGCGCTCTCTTGGCCATCTCCACATCAAACTCCGGATCGGGCGCGACCTTAACATTGAAGTTCCGGAAGCCCTTGTCCCATCCCGCCTGGATCAGCCGGTCGAGGTCGTCCAGCGTCTTCGGATTCAGCGTCCAACTGATCTCCAGCGGGCCGCCCGTCGGCTTGCCCCACATCTGTGCGAGCGACTGCCCTGTCAGCTTACCGCCGAGGTCGTGCAAGGCGATGTCGACGCCGGCCTTGGTGATCGGCATGCCGGTCGTGAAGCCTTGGGAGATGATCGCGTTCATCGCGTGATGGCAGGCATCGAGGTCGAGTGGGTCAAGCCCGATGAGTTGCGGCGCGATGTAGTTGTCGATGGAGGTGACGCATGATTCGAGCGTCTCGTACGCCCACTTCGGAATCGGGACGCTCTCGCCCCACCCGACCGTGCCGTCATCGGCGGTGATCTTGGTGATGACCGCGGCTCGCCCGGTCGGCGAGCCCTCCGGGCCCTCAAAGAACTTGAATCGGCCGACCATCGTGTAGCGGACAGGGAAGGTCTGGATGCGCTCGATCTTAGTCATTGTTGCTGCGCTCGCGAGTGGGAGCCTGGGGAGCATCAGCGCGCCGATTGCGCCGGCGCCTGTGGTGCGAAGGAAGTCTCGTCGGCTGCGTTTCATAGGTTGCGGCCCCCGGGCTAGGATGAGGCGTCAAGGATGGTCTTGATCGGTAGGGCGATGATAATGCAGATGGACGCGAAGGCCAGAATCCCAACGCCGAGCCAGATCCAGAGCAGCGGCAGCGCCCGCTCGCGCCAACGCCAGGCGGCCACCAGCGGCGCCAGAACGAGCGGGGGCAAGATCAGCCACCATGCGTGTTCGAGGACCACGCTGACGTCCATGAGCATCTGTGTCAGCGCTGGGACGGGCAACTCCGTCGGCTCGAACGCGCTGCGGAGTTGCGGCATGCCCACCATCAGCGAAATCGCCAGGTCAATCGGGACGTCCGCGCACAGGATGGCGATGAGCCAGTGGCTCTGCCACCACGTGGGCGATGCCTGAACGTCTGACCCGGTAAACAGTGACATGCGGACCTCGTGCCCGTTGATCGACGGGCCCTCAGCCCGTCGCTACGCCTTGGCCCTGAAGTGATCCGCCACCTTGCGGAAACCCTTGGCCATGTCCTTGACGTCGGACTCGGTGATGCCTTCGTTCCAGCTAAACACGAAGGTGTTCGCCTGTGCCCAGACCGTCTCCGGGTAGTCCTCCTCGACGTACTGCACGTCGCGGCCGGCGCTCCAGGGGAAGTTGGAGTCACCGTAGGCCTTATGGTCGCGGATCGCCGGGTACATGCAGATCGGGATCCCGCCTGCGTACCCGGTGCCCCACGGCAGGCCTTCGGCCTGGACCGCCTGCGCGAACTCGGCGGTCGTGCATCCCAGGACACCCTCGTCGATCGTCAGCGCGTAGATCCAGTACGAGTGGAGCGCTTTCCCGTGGACCCACGGTGGGTTAATGCCATCGACCTCATTAAGATAGGACGTGAGAAGCTCGCCCGTGGTGCGCCGGCGGCCAAGAATCGAACCGAGCTTGCGCGTCTGTGCCAGCGCTACCGCGCCCTGGAGTTCGGTCATGCGGTAGTTGACGCCGAGCCTCAGCACGCCACGGTTCTCGCCCGAGCGATCGTAGAACTTGTCGTGGAAGTTGCGCGCGTTAAGGGCGAGTTCGTCGTTGTTGCTGATGACGATACCGCCATCGCCGGACGTGATCTGCTTGCTCTGTTGGAGCGAGAAGCACCCGAGATCGCCGATGGTGCCGACGTCCTTGCCGTCCCACTTGGCCCCATGAGCCTGCGCGGAGTCCTCGATGACGTAGAGGTCGTGCTTCTTGGCGATCTCCATCACCGCGTCCATGGAGGAGGCCTGCCCGAAAAGATGCACGACGATGATCGCGCGCGTGCGGTCGGTGATGAGCGCCTCGAGCTTGCTGGGATCGAGGTTGAGCGTCCGACGGTCCACATCGCAGAAGACGGGGATGTGGTTCTGCTGCAAGATGGCGATGATGGTCCCCATGTCGGTGATCGTCGTGGTGATGATCTCATCGCCGGGGTTGCACTCCAGCGCGCCGACGGCCGTGTGGAGCGCCGCGGTGCCGCTGGTGACGGCCAGGCAGTGCTTGACGCCCGCGTGCTCGGCGTACTCTTTCTCGAACTGGGGCACCATCGTGCCGCCATGACGCCCGAGCGCGCCGGATCGGATAACTTCAGTGAGGAGCGCCAACTCCTCGTCACCGATGTCTCGACCAGAGCTGTTCCCCACGGATGGGAACGAGGTTTCGCGGGTTTTCGGGCCGCCGTTTAGGGCTAGTTCCTCAGACAACACTGTCACCTCCAGGCAGTTCACTATCGACTTCCGTCGGGCCGGGGCGCCGGGTGCGGTCCGGCGACCGGTACTCGTACGTCAGGTGGACCAACTCGAGGCCAATGCGCTGCATGAGCGCCTTGGCGCCATCGTTTTCGTGGTGGATCTTGGCAACGACCCTATGGATACCGTTGGATTCGAAGTACCGGATGCAGTACTGGGCGAGGCTCTTCGCGAGTCCCTGATTCCTCAGGTCCTCCCGAACATAGATGCTGCGCAACACGCCGTACCGCTCCTTGTTCGCGAGCGTGATCTTGGTAGACATCCAGAGCCAGCCGACGACGTCTTCTTCAAGGGTGAGCACGATCATGCCGTCAGGCTCGGCCCGCATGGCGCGGACGAGCTTGCGGTAGTGGTAGTTCAGATCCGTGATGGGGTCTTCGGGGAAAGACGTGCAGGCAATCTCGCGCTCGTAAATCGCGAGAGTCTCCAGATCGTCGTCGATGGCGAAGCGGGTGCTTACTTCCATGGGCGCTCTCAGCACGAGCGCGGCGACGGATCGAGCGACCCGTCGCTACGCGTTAGGGACAACTCAGGTGCAGGGAGCGGATTCTATGCCGGCTTGGCGGGGACCTCCAGGCGGATGCACATCTCTCCCACGCAGATGATCCATGAGCCGGCGGGGCCGGGCTTGATCTCGCAACCGAGGCCTACGAGGAGGTTCTTCAACGGCACGTAGGTGCTTCCGTTGACGACCTTGGGCGCCTCGGGGAGGGTGATTGTCTTGGTGCCGACCTTCGCCGTCTTGCTGCCAAGGGTCATCTCGACGGTCTTGGCCTCAAGCTTGAAGACCAGTTTCTTGGTCTGCGCGTTGTAGCTGAACGTGGCTTTGATTAGCTCAGCCGCTTGGCGCGCAGGGCCCATCAGCGTCTCGCTCTGCCAGACCGGAGCGGGCGCAAGCTTGGCTGCGAAGCTCGTCGCGGGCAGCGCAAGGGCGACAGTAGCGACCAGAGCGGCTGTGGTTATGATCGTAGATACTCGCATAGCAGATCCCTCGAGGGACGGATTTTCTCACTACCTATGATAGTACAACAATACCCAGCGCGGCAAGTGCCCAAATGTGATGCGCGTTTCGTTTGAGCGCGTTGTGAGGGAAAGATGCGCCCGTTGGCGAACCATGGCGATGGACGGACTGGAAGTCGCGTCCCGCGGCATCCACTCGGTGTTGGACGTAGAGGATCGTGAGCGCCACGCGCCGGTGGGTGACGACGCCCGCCGACCCAGGATAACGGAGCTATTGTCATGATTGTCGGTGTTCCGAAGGAGATTAAGCCGGGCGAGAGGCGTGTCGCGATGACCCCGGCGGGCGCGCATCAGTTCGTGGTTCGCGGTCACGCGGTAGCGATTGAAACGGGCGCCGGTGACGGCAGCGGGCTGAGTGATGCGGAGTACGTCGAGGCCGGCGCCGAGATCGTGGACTCGCCGGGCGAGGTCTTCGGCCGCGCCGAGCTCGTGATGAAGGTGAAGGAGCCGCTGGCCGCGGAGTGGCCGCTGCTCCGCGAGGGCCAGATCCTCTTCACGTACCTGCACTTGGCGAGTTCGCGAGAACTCACGGACGCAGTGCTGAAGTCCGGCATCACCGGCGTCGCGTACGAGACGATCGAGAGGCCCGATGGCGAACTGCCGCTGCTTACCCCGATGAGCGAGATTGCCGGCAAACTGGCCATGCAGGAGGCCGCTCCGGCGCTGAACGTGCATCGAGGCGGTCGCGGGATTCTGGTGGGGGGCGTGCCGGGCGTCGCCCCGGCCGAGGTCGTTGTGATCGGGTGCGGCACGGTGGGCGTTAACGCCGCCAAAGTCGCGATGGGACTCGGAGCGCAGGTCACGATTCTCGATATAAACCTCGACCGGCTCCGCCACCTCGATGACATCATGCACGGCCGCTGCATCACCGCACACTCCGATCCCTCGACTATCGCGCGAGCGGTGACGTACGCGGACGTGCTCATAGGCGGCGTCCTCATCCCCGGGGCTCTGGCTCCGAAACTGGTGACCGAGGAGATGGTCAAGACGATGCGGCCGGGCTCGGTCATCGTCGATGTGGCGATCGATCAGGGCGGCTGTGTTGAGACATCCGTAGTAACAAGCCACAGAGAGCCGTACGTCGAGAAGCACGGGGTCTTGCACTGGGGCGTGCCGAACATGCCTGCCGCGGTGCCGAGGACGGCAACGCTGGCTCTAACCAATGCAACGACTCCTTACGCGCTACGGATCGCCGATCTTGGCGTCGACGGCGCGGCCGAGGCATTCCCGGAGATGGCGTTGGGCGTGAACGTGCGAGATGGTGAGATCGTGCACGAGGGCGTCAGGGCGGCATTCTGCGTCTAAGATCCGCGCGCACAAGAGTTGAGAGTTCCTCTCCGAGACCGTGGGAGGAACTCTCGTCGCGTTTAGACCGAGCCGATCTCTGCAACTCCCCCCGCTCGCAAGCCGTATTGCCTTCTGAGCAAGGAGGCTCATTGCTATGGGCTTGGTATGGGCGCTTATCATGGGCGCCATCGTCGGCGTCGTTGCGAGAGGGCTTGCCGGAGGCCACCGGATCAAAGGTGGATGCCTCACGAACATCCTCATTGGCATCGTGGGATCCGTCTTCGGGAGCATCCTGGTCGGCATCATTGGCGGGACTGGTGTTACCGGTGTCAATCTGTACAGCTTTGGCGTCTCGTTGTTAGGCGCCGTCGTGTTCCTGTGGGTTGCCAGGGCAGTTTCGAAGCGGTAGGTGGGGGATGGGCCGGCCATGGCCACCACCGCCTGGCTCCGCGACTTGACATTGGTTTACCCCGACCGTATACTATCGCGAGTTGTGATCCCGGCCGCTGGACTGCCTGAACTGGGGCCGATGGAGTGATGATTCACTCCATCGGGCCGTTTTTGCATTTATGTGGGGTGGGACCGGCAACCCGCACTGGCTCTTAGAGACGTGCTGACAGCGGATCTCATGCGTTACGACAAACTCGGTCAACTAACTAAACATCGGCATCTGACTTGCGCCATCGATGAGCCGCCTCCGGATGGAACGGGCGTTGAGGTCGTTGGGCACATCGTCGGCGAGGTGGAACTGATTCACACGGGCGAACGCGACGTCGTCGCGCGCGGCAAGATCACAGGGGAAGCCGTCTCCGAGTGCTCGCGCTGCGTCAAGTCGTTTGCCTGGCCGATCGAGATCGACTTCACGGAGGACTGCACGCTCCGGGAGATCGACAACCCAGAGGGCTATGAGGTCGCCGAGGACGAGGAGGATCTCGTCCCGATACTCGATGAGGACATCATCGATTTGAGCGAGCTCTTGCGCCAGCTCATCGGAGTCGAGGCGCCGATCAGCCCGCTGTGTGATGAGGACTGCGAGGGTCTGTGCGCTGCGTGTGGCGCGGACCTGAATGACGGGGACTGCGGCTGCCCGGATGCGCCGACTGACCCCCGTTGGGACAAGCTCAAACAGCTGCTGTAGCAATAACAGGGCACGACACCCTATGTGCATGTCCGCGAGAGGCAAGCGCGCCTCACGCGGCCCCAGCTACCGGACAGGGAATTGCTGGGGGAAGTGCCGGGAGAAGGAACAGAGATGGCTCTACCGAAACGCAGACATTCCCGCGGTCGCACGCGGCGCAAGCGCGCTCATCTGAATCTGACGGCTCCGAACGTGGCGAAGTGCTCGAACTGCGAGGAGCCACTGATGCCGCACAACGCGTGCCGCAAGTGCGGTTTCTACCAGGGCCGACAAGTTCTGACGATTCGCGAGCGCAAGGGCAAGCAGGGCGAGTCTCGCTAGCCCATCGGCCTGACGTGCTTGGGCTGATCCACCGATGGGGTCCACTATGCGGATAGCCGTCGACGCAATGGGGGGCGACAACGCGCCACACGAGGTCGTGGCTGGCGCGGTTCAGTCGTGCGCCGAGGCAGGGCATGAGGTCGTGCTGGTCGGACAACCGGCGCCCCTCAAAGAGTGCCTTGCGATACATGGCGACGCGGGTGGACGCGTGCATATCTGTCCCGCCGAAGCCCGCAGCCGTCCTTAAGCGCAAGAAAACATCGCTTAGCGTTGGGGTCAAGTTACTGGCCGATGGCGAGGCCCATGGCGTCGTCTCGGCCGGCAACAGCGGCGCGTTCATGGCGTACGCGTGGCGTGGTTTGGGCATGATTGACGGCGTTGAACGCCCCGCTATCGCGATCTCGTTTCCGACGCCAAAGGGCTCGTGCGTGTTGCTGGATGCCGGGGCGAACGCAACGTGTCAGCCGGAGCATTTGGTGCAATTCGCCCACATGGGCTCCGTATACGCGAGCGACGTGCTTGGGGTGGAACGGCCGGCCGTTGGCCTGCTTGGCATCGGTGAGGAAGCCACGAAGGGCTCCGCGCTGGTCCGCACGGCTCACAAGCTGCTGTCGGACTTGGGCGACGAGTTGAACTTCGTCGGAAACGTCGAGGGGAACGTGGCTTTTGAGGGCTCGACGCACGTGGTTGTGTGCGACGGGTTTGCAGGAAACGTGTTTCTGAAGACGGCCGAGGGCGCGGCGGGCGCGATTGTCGTCGGGCTTCGCGAGGCGCTCAACAGTAGTATTGGAGCAAAGATCGGCGCGCTGCTCGTACGTGGCGCGCTGAGACGTTTTATGGGGCGCTTTGACTACGCGACCGTAGGTGGCGCGCCTCTGCTGGGAGTCAAGGGCATCTGCATCGTGTGTCACGGCCGATCTGATGCTCGGGCGATTAAGGGAGCCATATCGGTCGCCAAACGCGCGGTCGAAACCCGCGTCATCGACCACATCGCCGACTCATGCAAAGCGGACGCGAACGTTCCGGAAGCGTCGGAAGCCCCGACCCCCGGCTGATCCGCAACGGACCGGTTACCCCTCGCTCCCTGAATTTCCTATGGATGCGGGTGTATTGGTCGCCAATGACGAGTTCTTGGTGCCGTCGGATTGTGACTAGGTGAGATAACTTGGCTAACGAGCAGATTTCGGCTAAGGTCATGGGGCTGGGCACGTACTTGCCCGAGCAACTTCTGACCAATGCCGATCTAGAAGCCCGACCGGAGCTGGAGACGACCGATGAGTGGATCGTCCGGCGGACCGGCATTCGGGAGAGACATGTAATCGCAGACGACGAGGCGACGTCCGACATAGCCACGCGCGCGGCCGACGCGTGCCTGGCGGATGCCGGAGTCGACGCGTCCGAGATCAGTCTGATCATCTGCGCGACCGTCACGCCTGATATGATCTTCCCCGCGACCGCATGCCTGGTGCAGGCAAACATCGGCGCGACGAAGGCCGCGGGATACGACCTCGTGCTGGGATGCACGGGGTTTGTCTCAGCGTTGGCGACGGCGGCCCAGTTCGTCGAGAACGGTTCGTACAAGTACGTTCTGGTCATCGGCGCTGACGCGCTCACGCGCGTTACGAATTGGACTGACCGCAGCACTTGCGTTCTGTTTGGCGATGGCGCGGGGGCGGTTCTGTTGGGCCCGGGAGAACCGGGAGATGGCGTCCTGAGTTTCTCGATGACCAACCAGGGCGAACACGCCGAGTTTCTAGCTCTGCCGGGCGGCGGCTCGCGCCAGAAGATGACGCCGGAGCTGTGCGCGGCTCATGCGGACACGATTCACATGAACGGGCGGGACGTCTTCAAGCTCGCGGTTAGCGGCATTCCGAAGGTTATGGAGCGCGCGCTTGAGAAGGCGGAGATGGGGCCCGAGGACATCGATCTGCTCGTGATGCACCAGGCGAACGTCCGGATCATCGAGTCCGCGGCCGAGCGCTTCGGGTTCCCGATGGAGAAGGTCGCGATCACGATCGACAAACATGGCAACACGTCGGCGGCGAGCATGCCGCTGGCTTTGGAAGAGATGCGCTCGCAGGGGCGTCTGAGCCCCGGAGACACGATACTGATGGTAGGGTTTGGCGCAGGATTCGCACTTGCCGCAACCGTTGTGCGCTGGTAGCGGCGACGGTTGTTGGGCGTACCTCGGCGGGGCTGGCGGGCCCCCCATACGCGACGACAGGAAGGGAGCGACGGTAATGGATTTCGGTTTCTCCGAGGATCAACAAGAGATCTTCGACGCTATTAAAGAGTTCTGTGATGAGGAGCTAGCCCCAGACGCATCGGCGGTCGATGAAGCGGGCGTGTTCCCGTGGCCGAGCGTGAAAAAGGTCGCCGAAATGGACCTCATGGGTATTCCCGTACCCGAGGAATACGGCGGCATGGGCCTCGACTTCCTGACCTGGGCCGTGTGCGCCGAGTATCTCAGCACAGCGGATACGACCACCGGTGCCGTGTTTGGCGCGCACATGCTGGCGCAGTATCCGATCATGGAATACGGCACGCCCGAGCAGAAAGAGAAGTACCTGACGCCGCTAGCGACAGGCGAGGCGGTTGGAGCCTTCGGTCTCACTGAGCCGAACGCGGGTTCTGACCAGAGCACGATCGCCACGCGCGCCGAGAAGGATGGCGACCACTACATCCTCAACGGCACGAAGATCTTCATTACCAACGGTGGCGACGCGGAGATCTACGTTATCATCGCGACCATCAACCCCCGCCTCGGCACGCGCGGCCTGACCGCGTTCATCGTCGAGAAGGGCACCCCTGGCTTCGAGTTCGGCAAGGACGAGAAGAAGATGGCGTACAAGGCCCTCTCGAACCGCGAGCTGATCTTCGACGATTGCCGGGTTCCGGCCGAGAACATGCTGCTCAAAGAGAAGCGCGGCTTCCGCGTGGCGATGGGCACCCTCGGCGTCGGCCGAATTGGCATGGCAATTGGCGCGGTTGGCCTGGCCCAGGCGGCGATAGACGCGGCCGTCCCATACGCCCAGACGCGCGAGCAGTTCGGCGTCACCATCGATACATTCCAGGCCGTGCAGTTCATGATCGCCAACATGGCTACCGAGATCGAGGCCGCGAGGCTCCTGACGTACAAGTCCGCATGGATGAAAGACCAGGGCCTGGAGTTCGAGAAGATCGCGGCGATGGCCAAGTTGTATGCCTCGGAGATTTGCAGCCGGGCGACCAGCAACGCGGTGCAGATCCATGGCGGATACGGCTACACGGCCGAGTTCCCCGTGGAGCGATACTTCCGCGAGTCGAAGCTGTTTGAGATCGTCGAGGGCACCTCGGAGATCCAGCGGCTGGTTATCGCGAACCGCGTCCTGAAAGAGTACCAGAACAAGCGCTAACGACGGCTGTGGGCCGAAGAGGCAGATATGAATATCATAGTACTGATGAAGCAGGTTCCGGACACGACTGAGGTCCGGATCGATCCAGAAACCAATACTCTCATCCGCGACGGCGTGGGCACCACCATCAACCCGTTCGATGAGAACGCCATCGAAGAGGGCATTCGGCTCGTCGAGAAGCACGGCGGCAAATGCATGGCCTTGACGATGGGCCCGCCGCAGGCTGAGGAAGCGCTCCGGCGCGCGTTGGCGATGGGCTGTGACGAAGGCTACCACATCTGCGGGCGCGAGTTCGCGGGCGCGGACACGTGGGCCACGAGTTACACGCTCGCCGCTGGGATCAAGAAGATGGGCGAGTATGACCTGATCATCGCCGGCAAGCAGACGTTTGAAGGCGACACGGCTCAGGTCGGCCCTAGCGTGGCTGAGCACCTCCGCATCGCGCAGGCGACGTACGCGATCGGGGTAGAGATCGACGGCAAGAAGATGAGCGTGAAGCGCGTCCTCGAGGATGCGTACGAGATGCTGGACGTCAAGCTCCCCGCGCTGATCACCGTCGTCAAGCAGATCAACGATCCGCGGCACCCGCGTTTGAAGAACGTGATGGCCGCGAAGAAGAAACCGATTACTGTTTGGGGCGTCGACGATCTGGATGTCGACCTCAACCTGATCGGAACGGCCGGCAGCCCGACGAGCGTGGTTCGGACGTTCGTTCCCACGCGCGAACATGATGGCGAGATCATCGAGGGCGAGCCGGCGGCAGCCGTCGATAAGCTCGTTGGCAAGCTGCAAGATACCGAGATCGTCTAGACAGCCGGCACGGGGCCGATGGCCCGTTGCCACGAAGCACGCGTCGCGGCTATAACAGGAGACCAGACGAGCCCATGGCTATCGTTGTCGATGCGGAAAAATGCACGGGTTGTATGCTATGCATCCGCGCCTGCCCCTACGGCGGGATCGAAGTCGAAGACAAGACGCCTGAACTCACCGACAACTGCACCTTCTGTGGCGCGTGCGTCGGGGCGTGCAAGGCTGAGGCGCTACGAGTTGAGCGCCCCCCGAAAGAAGATGTCGATACTTCCCAGTACCGTGGCATCTGGGTTGTCGCGGAGCATGATGGCGAGACACTGGCGTCGGTAACGCTCGAGCTACTTGGCGAAGGGCAGCGTCTCGCTGAGGAGCTTGACGAGCCGGTATCGCTCGTGCTGCTGGGCGACAACGTAGACCACCTGATCGAGCCGGCCGCAGCGGCCGGTGCGGACAGGGTCTACCTGGTCAACCACGAGGTCCTGAAGCAGTACCGGACCGACCCGTACACGAACGTGGTGTGTGGCCTCATCGAGGAGCATAAGCCCGAGATCGTGCTGCTCGGCGCGAGCGCCCAAGGCCGCGATTTCGCGCCGCGCGTAGCGAGTCGCGTGATGGCCGGCTTGACCGCCGACTGCACCAGCCTCGACATCGATGGCGACACGCGGCTCTTGATGCAGACTCGCCCGGCGTTTGGCGGGAACATCATGGCCACCATCCTCACCGAGCACGCCCGCCCGCAGATGGCGACCGTTCGGCCGAAAGTCATGAAGCGGCTCGAGCCGCGCGTGGGCATCGAACCCGAGGTCATCAAGGTTGACGTGAACCTGGACGAGCGCTCGGTCACCACGCAGATCGTTGAAGTGCTCCGCGAAGCCAAGCAGGGCATTAACCTGGCGGACGCGGAGATCATCGTCTCGGGCGGACGCGGCCTCAAGAAGCCTGAGAACTTCGACATGATCTTCGAGCTGGCGGACGTCCTTAACGCCGCCGTCGGCGCGTCACGCGCGACGGTTGACGCGGGCTGGATTCCGGCCTACCATCAGGTCGGTCAGACGGGCTCTACCGTGCAGCCGAAGGTCTACATCGCGTGCGGCATCTCCGGCGCGATCCAGCACATGGCCGGCATGCAATCGTCTGACGTGATCATCGCGATCAACGAGGACCCGGACGCGCCGATCTTCAAAATCGCGACATACGGGATCGTGGGCGATCTGTTTGAGGTGCTCCCGAAGCTTACAGAGGCGATCAAGCGCCTGGAGTAAGCCGGTAGATCATCGGAGGACAGGTTACTCGTGGCAACGGCATTTGTGTTTCCCGGGCAGAATTCCCATTCTGTCGGCATGGGCAAGGATCTCTATGAGGACGAGCCGGTGGCTCGCGCGATCCTCGACCGCGCCGACGAGGTCTTGGGATTCTCGCTGACGAGCCTGATGTTCGATGGCCCCGAAGAGGATCTGACGGCAACGCAGAATCAGCAACCCGCGATCCTGGCCCATAGCGCCGCGTGTCTGGTGCTCCTAGACGCGAAGGGCGTTACCCCGGCAATCGTCGCCGGGCACAGCCTGGGAGAGTACTCCGCGCTAATGGCGGCGGGGGCCCTGGGCTTTGAGGACGCGCTGGTGCTGGTGCGCAAGCGCGGCGAGCTGATGTCGAAGGCCGCCGGTGGCGCGATGGCAGCGGTTCTTGGCCCGGACCTGGCGGATGTCGAAGCCGCGTGCGAAACCGCGCGGGAGGTCGGCACGGTCCTCGTCGCTAACCATAACTGCCCGGGGCAGCTGGTCATCTCCGGAGAGCCGGACGCTGTGGCGGAGGCCTCGCGCGTCCTCAGAGAGGGCGGCGCGAAGCGAGTTATTGCGTTGCGGGTGAGCGGGGCGTTTCATTCGCCGTTGATGCAGTCGGCGGCTGATGAACTGAGGCCGGTTCTCAACAGCGCGCCGTTCGCCGAAGCGTCCGTGCCCCTGGTGAGCAACGTGGACGCCACGAGCCGCACGGACGGTGGCGAGATCCGCGAAGCGCTCGCCCAGCAGATGGTGAGTCAGGTACGCTGGGAGACCTGCGTCAGGACGATGGTAGATGCTGGGGCGGACACGTTCATCGAGGTCGGCCCGGGCAAGGCGCTGAGCGGAATGATCCGGCGCATCGAGAAGTCGGCCGAGACGGTCCAGGCCGGGACGGCCGAGTCGATCGCAAGCGTTGTGTAGCAGCGCCGCAACAGGCTTCATCGGGAGGACGAACCAATGTTGGATGGTCAGGTGGCAATCATTACCGGAGCCGGTGGCGGGATCGGAAGCGCCATAGCACACAAGCTGGCGGCGTCCGGCTGCAACATCCTGATCAACGATCTCGATGCTGCGTCAGCGTCGGTGGTAGCCGATGAAGTCGCTGAGAAGCATGGCGTCGAGACCGCAACCAACAACGGTGACGTCTCCGACTTCCAGGCGATGGAAGAGATGGTCACCACCGCGAAGGACAAGTGGGGCCGCGTTGACATCATGGTCAACAACGCCGGCATCACGCGAGACGCTCTGATCGTGCGGATGTCTGAAGAGCACTGGGACCTGGTCATCGCGGTTCATCTTCGTGGGGCGTTCTGCTGCACGAAGGCCGTGACGCGCACGATGATGAAGCAGCGGGGTGGACGCATCATCAACATCGCGTCGGTCGTCGGCGTTATGGGCAGCGCCGGTCAGGCGAACTACTCGGCGGCTAAGGGCGGTATCATCGCCCTCACGAAGACGACTGCCCGAGAACTGTCCAGCCGAGGCATCACGTGCAACGCCGTTGCGCCCGGCTTCATCGAAACGAGAATGACTCACGCCCTCCCCGAAGAGGTGCGTGCGGAGTATCTGACCCGCATACCGCTCGGGCGGGCGGGGTTGCCGGAGGATGTGGCCGACGTAGTGCACTTCCTCGCGACGCCGCCATCGTCGTATGTGACGGGACAGGTGATCAACGTAGACGGTGGAATGATCATGTAGCGACGTCCTTGGGATGTATGCCGTTTAGGAATTGCAGCACGACTCGAAGTCCGCGATGATGCGCGGAAAAGCAGAAGGAGGCCACACCCGATGGCGCTGTTTGAACAGGTAAAAGAGATCATCGTTCAGGAGTTGTCAGTTCCCGAGGAGAAGGTCAAGGACTCGTCGACCTTCGAGAGCGACCTACGCGCCGACTCGCTGGACGTTGTCGAACTGGTGATGGAGCTTGAGGAGAAGTTCGACATCGAGATCCCCGAAGACGACTTCGAACAGATCAAGTCGGTTGGCGACCTCGTGCGTTACATCGAGGGCAAGGTCGAGGTCGAGGAGTAACCGGGCATGCCGCGGGACAGCCGTAGCTGTCCTCGCGGTCGCGGGTATGACCGGCGACGGCCCGGACCACGTGCTGTTTCGCGTTCCTGGTGGGGCAAGCCCCGCAAACGGAGGGAGTGCGACAATGGCCGTCTTCGATGACATCAAGACACTGATCGCGGAAGAGGTATCGGTCTCCGAGGACCGGATCAAGGAATCGTCGAATCTGACGGTTGACTTCGGAGCTGACTCGCTTACGATCGTCGAGATGGTGATGGAGATCGAAGAAAAATACGACATCGAGATCCCCGAGGGAGACCTCGAGACGCTGGTGACGGTTGGCGACGTGGTGGTATTCATCGAGAACGCGCTGGCCGAGAGCGAGTAGCGTTCCCGGCCGGATTTAGGACGACGGCAGGCGCCTCGCCGGCAACACATGGCGGGGCGCCGCTGTCAATCTCGGTCCTGGATTGGCGTCCGCCGCCAGTCGTGGAGCAGAGCTATGAAACGTCGAGTCGTAGTCACGGGTATTGGTAGCGTGTCTCCGTTTGGCGCGGGGTTCGACCCGCTGTGGGCCGCCGTTCGCGAAGGCAGAAGCGCGGTCAAGCCGATTACCACATGGGACGTATCGGAGTACCCGACCCGGATAGCCGCGGAGATCGTTGACGTGGATCTCAGCGATTACATGGACCCGAAGGTCGCGAAGCGCAGCGACCCGTACACGCAGTTTGCAGTGGCGGCGTCGGAGATAGCGTTGACCGACGCGAGCTTTGAAGTGAACGACGACAACGCCGCCCGCGTTGGGGTCATCATCGGTTCTGGCATCGGCGGCATGCGGACGTGGGAAGAGCAATTTGAGCGGCTCCTGGCGAAGGGGCCGGGGAGAATCTCGCCGTTCTTCGTGCCCATGATGATCGTGAACATGGGCTCTGGAATGGTTTCGATGGTCACGGGCGCGAAGGGGCCAAACCTCACGGTTGCCACGGCCTGCGCGACGAGCACGCACGCCATCGGCGACGCGATGCAAATCATCCGACGCGGTGATGCCGACGCGATGATCGCGGGCGGATCTGAGTCGGCAATCACGAAGTGCGCGCTTGCGGGCTTCTGTCGCGCCGGCGCTCTGTCGCGGCGCAATGATGAGCCGGAGAAAGCGTGCAGGCCGTTCGATGTCGACCGGGACGGGTTCGTCATGGGCGAAGGCGCGACGGTCATGGTGCTTGAGGAGTTGGAGAACGCCAAGGCCCGCGGCGCGGATATCTACTGCGAGGTCGCCGGGTATGGCGCCAGTGGCGACGCGCACCACATGACCGATCCGGACCCGAGTGGCGATGGGCCAAAGCGCGCGATGCAGGCTGCGCTCTCGGATGCGGTACTTGCGGCGGCGGATGTTGACTACATCAACGCCCACGCTCCGGGGACGCCGGCCGGTGACAAGATGGAGGCGACCGCCATTCGCTCGCTATTTGGCGACCTCGCCGATGAGACGCCGGTCAGCTCGACGAAATCGATCCACGGGCACCAGCTTGGCGCGACAGGCGCGACCGAGTTCGCCATGTGCGCCATGGCAATTCGTGAGAGCTACATCCCGGCGTCGGTCAACAGCGACAACATCGACCCTGAGTGCCGCGTGAACGTGGTGCAGGGAGAGGCCATCGAGACGGATGTCGCCGTTACGATGTCGAACTCGTTCGGCTTCGGAGGCCACAACGGCGTGCTGGTCGGTCGACGCGTTGACTGATCGGCGGCCACCGAACGGTGTATACATGGGCCAAGCACGCAGCGCTGAGGAATTGGCAGAGAAACTGGGCCTGGCTGGCATCGATGTCGAATTGCTTCGCCAGGCCCTCAAGCACCCCTCGTACATTCGGGAAGCCGGACAACCCCCAAGCGAGTCGAATCAGCGGCTGGAGTTCCTTGGCGACACGGTTCTCGATGTCGTGCTGGCCGAACGGCTGTGGCAGGATGGCGCGGAGCTGCCCGAGGGTGAGCTTACGAAGCTCAAGAGCGCGTTGGTCCGCGAGCATACATTGGCGCGCGTCGGACGGCGCATCGACCTGGGCGCGTATCTGCTGCTGGGGCGTGGGGAGGCGGATAGTGGCGGGCGCGAGAAACCGTCGCTGATCGCGGATGCCGTCGAAGCGGTCATCGCGGCCGTCCACGTTTCGATGGGGCTGGATCGCGTGCGGGACCTGATCCTGACGCATTTTGAGCCGGAGATCCGCTCCGCGCTCGACGGAGGTCCAGCCGACGATCCCAAGACGCGGCTGCAGGAGTTGCTCCAGCAGAACCAACGAGAACTCCCGTCGTATCGCACGGCACAGGCTGGTGGCTCGGCGCACGAGCCGTCATTCGAGTCCGAGTGCTGGTTCCTCGATCACCTGATTGGTGAGGGCACGGGTCGCAGCAAACGCGAAGCCGAGAAGCGCGCGGCGGCGGATGCCCTGGGGAAGCCGGACCTGCGCGATCTCGCATCCGGCGGCGAGTGACTCCCTCTATACGGGCTTCGCTGTCCCCTTGTCGGGATCGAACTGCATCGTCTTCCCGGTGAGGTATGAGCGTATTCCCATGTGCAATGCCGCCATGACGTGATAGCCGGTTTGCACGTCGCTTCGAGGCGTCTCGCGGGTGCGGACGCAGTTGAGGAAGTCCAGCCAGTGCTCGTCCAGCGAGCCGGCACGGGTCCGCGCGATCTCTTCTGGCTTGGCGGCATCGCCGGCGGATTGCTGGGGCGTGATGATCGCGCCCGGCCCCTCGAATGTCATCGTCGCGTTCTTCCCTCGGATCACCATCGGTAGTCGAGAATCCGTCGACAACGCCGCGACTAGCATCAGCGACGGGCCCTCGGGGTACTCGATCATCACGGTGAAGATATCGGGCACCTCGCGTCCGTCTTCCCACGCGTACAGACCGCCCGATGCGGTCACGCGATGCGGGAACCCCAGCCCCATCGTCTTGACCATCGGCGTGAGGATGTGCGGGAAGAAGTCCGTCCCCGTGCCGCCGGAGTAATCCCAGAATGAGCGGAAGGCGAAGTAGCGTCCGGGGTCCCATTCTCGCGCGGGCGCGGATCCGAGCCACATGTCCCAGTCGAGGTTCTTCTTGGGATCCGCCTGGCCATCATTCGAGAGCGGCGAGTACAGGCCGATGTCGCCGTTGCGCATGTCGCTTGCTTGGGCATGAACGAGCGCCCCCAGAGCGCCGCTGCTGATTCTCTCTGCCGCGAGTTCCCAGATGTCGTCGCTCGTGCCCTGCGTGCCGACCTGCAGGACGCGCTGGTTGTCCCTGACCGCATCGGCCACGCGGCGTGGCTGGTCGAGGTCGCCCCAGTACGTCATTGGTTTCTCGCAGTACACGTCCTTGCCCGCGTTGAGAGCGTCGATCGCAATCTGCGCGTGCCAATGATCGGGCGTCGCGACGCTGACGGCATCGATGCTGTCGTTTGCCAGCAGGTCCTTGTAGTAGCGATACGTCTTCGCGCCGGTGAGGTCCCCGGCGGCGTTGAGCCTGACTTGGTAGACGTCGCAGACGCCGGCGATCTCGACGGGTTCGCCCGCGTCTCTCAGCCGGAGCATCGTGTGGAGATGCGCGTTGCCCATGCCGCCGCAGCCGATCGTTCCCACGCGGATGGGGCGTTTGGCGGTTTCCTGAGCCGATGCCACGCCCGCTGAGACGACAGCCGCCGCGCCGAGTGCGGTTGAGGCCGAGACCTTGATGAACTCGCGTCGATCAACGGAGTCGGATGACATGCCGCGTGCTCCTTACTGTAATGCTGGATGAGGGCTACGGAATTGGCCGGACACGGATGTCGCGGACGCGGATTGCGCCATGGTCGCCCTGAAGCATGATGCCGGCGGCCTTGCCTTCGTCGCGGTCCATCTCGCCGCCTGTGGGGCCGAGTAGCTCGAAGTCGTCGATGACCCTGACCCCGTTTTGCACGACCGTCACGCGCGCCGGAGATGCAAGCCCGCCCGAGAGCGATGGCCGCGCGCTGCGGAAGGTCACGGTCATTGTCTGCCACTCGCCAGCCGGCTTGCAGGCATTCACGGACGGCGCCGCTTGGCTGTAGATGCCGCCGCAGATGCTCGGATTGGGATCGAGACCGAAGCTGTCGTGGATCTGCACCTCATAGCGGCGCTGGAGGTAGATCCCCGAGTTGCTGCCCTCGGGCACGTTGAACTCGAACTGGACCTCGAAGTCCGTGAGTCGGACCTCGTGGTAGATGTCGGTGCCGTGGCCCGCGTTGACCAGTTCGTCTCCCTCGACCGACCAGCTCTTGGCGCCGCCCGGGTGGCGCAGATGCCATCCCGTCACGTCCTTCCCATTGAAGAGCGAGATCCATCCATCTTCGTCGCCCGGCGGAACCGGGGCGTTGGCGCCTGAGACGATCGCGCCGATGAGAGCGGAGGTCGCCTGGTCTCGAGTGAGACGCGGGAGATCGCCGTAGCCGGCGAGGAAGATTAGTGGCTCGTCTCCCGGCGCCCAGACGCTCGGCGCTCCCGGCTCGGACGCGGAGTAGACAGCCGAATCGCCCAAGGCCCGCAAGCGGAAGGCAACGGGATCTGCGATTCCGGGGTCGCGCCGAAGGGCAACGAGGTCGTCGCCCCAGACATTGTAGGCGAGCGGCTCTGAGGCCAGCGACTCCAGCAGCAACCCGGCGTGAGACCGTTGAGGCGCGCGAAGCTGTCCGACGATCACGCCATCGCCGATCCGCGCCCAATGAAGGTCTATCACGGGCGGTCCGGCCTGGAAGACATCAGGCCCGCCCGAGCCCCAGTCGACGTCGATGGTTGGCAATCGGCTGAGCGCCGGCTCGCCCTCAAGGTCGGGGTTGAGGAAGTACTCGGCCTTCCAGCCTGGCTCTCCATCGGCGGAGGTGGAGGATTCGGGGAGGACCTGCTCATCGATGCCGGGGCCCTTCCACCGGAAATGGGCCTGGGCGCCGCCGCCAATCTCGAGGTACTCGGCCCGCACGGGATGGTCGCCGGCGGTCAGAGCGATGCTGGCCTCGGTGGTGAGGTTTGACCGGGGCACCCAATCGTCCATGATCTGCTGATCGTCAATCCAGACGCGGCAACCGTCATCGGACTGGAAGTAGAACGTGTACTCGCCGTCGGCGGGCACGGCGAGCGTTGTGGTGAACCTCGCCGTCCAGTTGTCCCCGTAGGGGCTGCTCAAACGCCATTGCTCGTGGTGGAACCCGCTGGTCGGGAGGGGGGATAGGAGGTCGGCGACGCCATCGGAAATGCGGGGCGCAGCTGCGTCTTTGTACCCGCCCCACATCGCGGTTGCGCGGAGGATGAACTGGGATTCAGCCCCGTCCGCCAGCCCGATCCCGTGGATGCCTGCGCCCTCCATGGAGCCGATCTCGGCGCCGACACTCGGCGCGGCCAGACTCAACGCGAGGGAGATCCCGACAGCGGTCTTGAGCATGGTCCCTCCGGTAGGCTGACGTTGACGCCTACTAAGAGTTCGCTGGATGCTTGCGGGCTCCCTCCGGGCGAAGGGCGCAGACTGGGTGGCGCGGAAGAACCGCCCACGATGACGCGATTGACTGCCGTGACCATCTTGCTAGTCGCCGGTCCACTCGCCGCTCAGGGCGCGGGGGCGCCAGCGGCCGTTCGGGGCTTGTTGACGCGGGCCGACGAGCCCGCGGCGCGACAGGCGCTCCTGGTGCTATGCCGAGCGTGGTCGGACACGGATGACCGGCGGATTGCGGTTGGCTACGAGCTATTGGCCGTGGCCACTGACCGCGCGGCGCCCGTGACGGCGAGGCGCGTGGCGCTGGATCTGCTGGGCAAGGCAATTGATGAGCGCGTGACGCCGGAGATAGCCGACCTCCTGCACGATCCCATCGTCGCCCTCGACGCAGTGGACGCGCTCAAACACATCCCCCATACGGACCCGACGGCGGCGCTTGCCGTGGCGCTTGAGTGGGCGGAAGGCGATCTGCTGGTCGCCTTGCTGCAAGCCCTCGGCTCGCGGCGCGACCGGCGCGCCTCGTCGGACGTAGTCCGAGTGTTGGAAGAGACTGAGGGCGTGGACGTGAGGCGAGCGGCGCTGGCCGCGTTGGGCATGATCGAGGATGGGCGGACGCTCGATGTCGTGTTGGGAGCCGCCGGCGATAATCGTCTCCACGCTGGCGCAATGTCTGCCGCGTTGAAGATCGCGCGGGCGCTCGAACCGGCTGAGGCGAAGGCAGCTTACCAGGCCATACTGAACCTGGCGCGGACGGATGACGCCATAGTCGGCGCGCTGACGGGGCTGACGCGGGTTGGTGACGTCGGCTCCTTGCGGCAGATCGAGTCGCTTGCTGGTCATCCATCACCAGTGGTGCGCGCAGCAGTCCAGCGGGCGGTGCGGAGGTTGAGCGAAGGAGAACCTGTGGCCGGAGCGCAACATCCCCAGTGAGCGACTCCCATATCTGGGCGGAGCCTGTCAATTCCGCCCGGCGTGTCAAACGTCGAACGCGTCGTTTCTCCAGGAGGCCCCATCATGGATCTCTGGCACTTCCCCACAGCGCTTGCGGTGCTGATTCTCACGGCGGGCTCGGTGGCGGCCCAAGTCTCAGAGAACATGTTCACCAACCCGTCGTTCGAGGAGGCGGTCGACGCGGACGGCGTGCCCGCCGGCTGGGCGCTCTACGCTGGGGTCAGCGAACTGAAGCGTCTTGAGAGCGTATCGCCTGGTGATGATGGCGAGCGGGCTCTGCTGCTCGACAACGGCGACTCAGCCTCCGAACTCGGTATCAATCAGACCGTGGCGGCCGACCCGCTGCTCGTCTACGAGGCAAGCGTGATGGTGAAAGGCGTCGAGGGGCGCTCCTCGGGTGGCGCGTATATCCAACTGCGCTTCCTGCCGTCCAATGAGTTTCGGCAGCGGGGCTTGGTCGCGCCGTCGACGGAACTCTTCAAACGCGTGTCCGTCAAGGGCGTGGCCCCCGAAGACACCGAGCGCATCATGGTCTACCTCTACTCCCACAAGGCGCCCACACCCGCGGTGATTCTCGACTCCGCATCGCTCGTGTCGGGCGTGGAAGCGCCGCCTCCGCCTCCACCGGACCCGGTTCCTCCTCAGTACACGGAACTGAAAGAGCTATACCTGGATACCGACTTGGTGGCTGGCGGGGAGTCAAAGGTCAGCATCGTCGCGCCCGAGGGCGGCGCGTATAGTGCCGAGGCGAAGGCCATCCAGGCGGCTGTCGAAGCTATCACGGGCGTCGCGCCGGCGATTGTGGGGGACACGGCCGACGAGGCATCCGTGCCGATCACCGGGCACCTGATCCTCCTCGGCAATCGGTCCACGAACAAGTCCCTTGAGGAGATCTACAACCGCTACTACACGTTGCTCGACCTCCGATATCCCGGCCCGAATGGGTATGTCGTCCGCACCTGCCACAACCCGTTTGGCGGCGGGCACAATACCATCTACGCGGGCGGGAGTGACGACGCGGGCGTTGCCAAGGCGACCGCGAAGCTGGTCGAGTTGCTCAACGACGCCGGCGGCACTCAAGGCGAGTTGACGGTCGGACGGATGATGGAGATCCAGCTCGGCGACGGCATCGAGGTGCCGACTGATCTGCGCGGTTTCGAGACGTGGGAAGCCTCCCTCGGGTATGGCTCGGTCGGCTACTTCGGCTGGAACAGCATCAGCAAGCGCATGGCGATGTACTACATGACGGGCGACGAATTCCATGCTCGTGAGGCCTACCGGCTCGCCTTCCCCGACGAGCAGGCCTTGGCTGAGATCTCCGATATCGACGGCGAGCGCATCGAGGACAAAGACGATCCGCTGAAGGGTCCATACCATTACAACGCGCACATGGTGACGCTGTTCTGGGATCTCGTTGAGGAGAGTCCCGCCTTCACCGACGCCGAGAGG
Source organism: uncultured Armatimonadia bacterium (assembly GCA_964555935.1). Lineage (GTDB taxonomy): Bacteria > Armatimonadota > Zipacnadia > Zipacnadales > VGFC01 > CAZKUN01. Next base: position 33,160 of record CAZKUN010000017.1, read on the forward strand.
CTGGAGATCACCAACGGGCTCAGCCGTCAGATCAACCACCGCAAGGGCGAGGGCATTTACGGCCGCGTCGATCCGCCGAGCGCCGTCGGCTCGCGTCACGGGCAGTGGTCGGCGATCTCGCTGTACGTGCTCGGGCGCTACTTCGCCAAGGACTACGACGACCCAATCTGGCCGCACTGCGAGAGCGCGGGGCAGCTTCACTTCCATCCGCTGCATGAATACGCCTATATCAACGGCGAGTCTGACAATCTCTTCTGGTACAGCACCGGCATCGCGCCGCTCTTCACCTATCTCGCGCTTACGGGCGACCGCGTGCCCTTGGAGAACGGCGTTGTGGGGCAGCTGCTGCTTGCGCAGGAAGCTCTGGCCTCCGGTCGGTCCGGCGACCAGATGATCCGCTCGGCGTCCATGGGCTACCTCCACAAGTCGGCCTACTTCACGCAGGACGGGCGATGGGTCGAGTATCGCGATCGGACGGGCGTCGATCTCACCCTCTTCCGGCTTGGGCAGAGCTTCTGGCCTGAGGAGCACCTCGCGCCGAAGCCGCCGGACGATCTCATTGGCAAGTGGAACATCAACCCGCTGCCAGTGCCGATGTGGGGCGCGCGGGGCAGTGGTTTCCCGATCGAGGAGAGCTTCCAGTGGGGGAGCTATCGCAGCGCGAGCGACGCCGGCGGCGATTTCGTGTTGATCGACGGTTTCAACGGCGCCAGCCGCAATCCGTACCACACGTTTGCGATCCTGGATCTACGGATTGATGGCTCGCCGATTCTCGCGGGTTACCGCAACCAGGTGCTGACGAGAGCCGATGGCATGGTTGAGCAGGACATCGCGATGGACGGGGCGCTACGGGCGCGGGATGTGATCGGCGAGACCGCCTATTGCATCGGCGAAGTGCCCGACGCCGCGTACTGCGGTTGGCGGAGGACCCTCGCCCAGCGCACGGGCAGCTATGCGCTGATCGTCGATGACCTGACCTTCCGCACCGACGCGGCGAACATGGAAGTGCAGACGCTCTGGGAAGCCCCGGGCGCCCAGTGGCACGAGGGCGAGCAGGCGCTGAAGGTGCCGGGCGGCGGCGAGTCGTTGCCACCCGGCTGGCTGCGGATTCGGGCGCTCGATTCCGAGTACACGAGCGATCCCGGCACTCCCGCTGACATCGTTAAGCTCCCCAGCATCGGGATTGTGTTGCTGCGGGCCAAAGAGCCAGGCAACTGGCTGGAGATGACGGTGGACCTCGCGGATGACGTCGCTGGCGAGATGTTCGTCGAGGTCGTGAACTACGTCGACCGCGGCGTGGTCAGCATTGCCGTGGACGGCGAGATCGTCGTCGATGAGTTCGATCACTACGCCGAGTCGGCCGCGCGCCAGCGTGTCTCCCTCGGTGAGCGGACACTGACCGCGGGCAAGCACAAGCTCCGGCTGCAAGTCGTGCGCAGGCGCGGGGGCACTGACAATTGCTATATCGGCCTGGCGGGCGTCGCAATCCAAGGGGACGGCGCTCTCCCGCCCGAGGCCATCGCCGGGTACGAAATCCGCCCGTGCGACATCATGGTGACCCGGTCGTCTGGCGGAGTGAAGAACATGGAATGGACGGGGGCCGTGCGGGAGGATGAGCACCGCATCCACTTCTCGCTGATCTCACCCCGGACGGAGGCGCGCGCGCCGGGATGCTACCGCATCGCCGACAACGCGGCGGCGCTGGCAGTGCCGGAGACGGCCATTGCTGTGGCAGGCGAGTACTCGGGCATCAGCGCCGAACTGGCCGTCGTGGGCGAGGGGCATCTGTTCGGGAGAAGCCTCGTGAGCGGCCGAATGGTTAGCGCGAGCGCTCCCGTTGACATCGACTGGGACTTCGACACGGGCGTGGTTGAAGTGGTCTGCGCGGAGGATACGACGCTGACGCTGGCGACGGGCTCGCCGGCGACGGACCTGACGGCGGGGCGCCACTCCCTAACGAACGCGCGCCCGGAGAAGGCCGCGCGCGATGAGCTTGTGGCGTGGCTGGGGGAGCAGCTAGCAACGGCCAGTGCCACTCGCAAGCAGCTCATCGCGGATCGTGACGCCCAACCCGCCCTGGATCTCCCAGCGCTCACGGAGGCTTGGACCCACAGCGTCGGCGCCGAGATCGTAGACATGATCACGATTCCCCAGGGCGACGAGACCATCATCGCCGTGGCGGCCGACAAGACGGTTCACTTACTCGGGACCGACGGCAGCGCAATCCGCTCGATGGATGCGGACGAGCGAATCCGGATGGTCCACTGGTGGCCCGAGCACGGCCTGCTTCTCGCTGGTTGCGTCGACGAGCAGGTCATCGCCTTCACCCTCTCCGGCGAGCGCAAGTGGATCTTCACATCCGAGATGCATCCCGATGTCTACAAAGCAGCCAAGACTTACTGGTTCAAATCGGCGCCCGGGCATGAGGGCATCCATGGCCTGACGACAGGCGACTTCATCGATGGCGAGAGCCAGTGCTTCGTCGGGAGCGCCTGCACGCTGGAGATCATCGACGGCGACGGTCAGCTTGCGAAGCGGCTCGTGCAATTCTGGGGGAAGGTCAGCCACTTCCAGTTCGTCGATGGGCCGGCTGGGAGCACCAATCTCCTGGCCGCCCGGAGGTACAACGGCACGAACACGGTCGCGATCATCAACAACGAGACCCTCGATCCCACACCTCGGGGCTTCTACGGGGTGCCGTCGGGCCACACCTATGTCGGCGGTTGGTCCTCCATGAACCGAGACCATCTGATGTACGTGGACCTCGATGGCGACGGTGTCAAGGAAGTGCTCAGCGAGATCAACGGGACCTGGAACCGAGTGACCGTCTGGGACGCCAAGGGCACGCCGCTGCATGACGCGAGCTTCGGCCCGGGCGACCGTATCATGGCCAAGAACATGCGCGACCTCGACGTGGGCGATCTCGACGGCGACGGCAAGATGGAGATCTACGTGGCGACATCCGCGGCCCTGATCGTGGCACTCAATAACGAGTGCGAGAAGCTGTGGGCCACGCGACTGTCGAGCCCGCCGACGGTCCTGAAAGTCGTGGGGGATGCCATCGTCGTCGGCTGTGAGAGCGGCATGGTGGTTACCCTCGACGGTGCCGGCAAGATGGTCAACATCGGCCAGGTCGACAGCGCCCCCACCGACATCACGGCGGTCGGCAATGTCGTGGTGCTGGCGACGCGCGATGGCGAGGTCAAGCGCTTCTCAGTCGGAGGGTGACGCCTTAAGGAGCCTGATGTGCTGACCGATGTGGAGGAGATCGCGGGCGCCGCGGGCGCGCAACTGACCTCCGGGATCAATGTCTACACGCGTGACGACCTCCACACCCATATCAACGGCGCGGCGGCGCGCTACCTTGGTTATAGCTTCGAGCGGGCCGCTGTCACTACCGGCGAGCCGTATGGCATCGAGATCTACGCGTTCACTCGCGACGCCGATGCCTACGGGATCTGGTCGACCGACGCATCGGGCGAGAACCTCGGCGTGGGGCAGGGGTCATCGTATGGCTCGGGCCTGCTCCAGTTCTGGCACGGGCGCTACTACGCCCGCATATCCCACAGCGACCACGCCGATACCGCCCGCGAGGCACTCCTCGATATAGGCAGAGCAGTGGTCGCCGAGATGGGGGAGGAGGGCCAGCCGCCGGACCTACTCGCTGAATTGCCGGGCGAAGGCCTCAGCGGCGTCCCCGTCTTCTTCCACGAGCAGGCGATGCTGAACCACCTCTACTACGTCAGCGACGAAAACCTCCTGCAACTTGGTCCGAAGGTTGACGTGGTGTTCGCGGAGCACGTCCACGGGAAGCTGCTGACCGCGCGCTATGCAGACGCCCAGACCGCAGGCAAGGCGTTCCGAGCGTTCGGAGCGGAGTATCTGGAAGGCGGCGTCGATGCGTCGGCGGGGGGTATTGTGAAGCGGCTGGAGAACGGACGTTACAGCGGGATAACTCGCGCGCATGACGCCAACATCTGTCGCCTGGTCTTCGATGCGCCGGACGCTGATGCGGCCGGGGAGCTGATCTGCACCTAGATCCATCGATGGGACTAGGCTGTTGGATCCTCCTCGTGCCCCTCGGCTGCGGCAGCAACCAGGGACGGACAGTGGTTCGGGTCCCGTCGCTGCTCTCAGGGGGCCGGCGGTCCATCCGGCTCAAGCCCCTCGGGGCAGACGGTGAGGCGCCGGATTTCCGCCTCCCAGAGCCACGCGGTCGTGTTGCCATCGAGGATGTCGTTGAGCATCATCAACGCAATGTGGTTCGGTAGCCGACCGCGCCCTTCTCCCCCAATGTAGGCCCGGGTGAAGACCCGTTCGCCATCGATCTCCAGGTTGGCCCGACTGTCCCACACCTGCACGACGATGGTGCTGGTCGGCTCCACGGCCAGGCCGCGCTCGGTCGCCTGCGATAGTCGGGCCGTGCCTTTGCCCGTCACGCTGGCGTAGGCCGAGCGCGGCGGGCGCCCCGGGCTGAGGTTCAGGCCCAGGCCGAAGGCCGTCGTCCCCAGCGCGCCGTATTCCACGTCCAGTCGGGCCTCGTACCGCTGCCCTACATCGGCGTGGCTCGTGAGGCTGCGCCAGCCCGTGGACGGCTCGACACCGAGCGTGCCGTTCTCTACCACCCAAGGCGGCCCCTTCCGTTCGGCCATCGCCAAGAGCGAGTCCGGCGTGAGGCTGACCCAGCCGCCCTCGGCCAGTCCAACCTCGACGCTGCAGGCTGTGAGGCGGTGGAGGACATGAGTGGTGGTGTGCTCGTCCGCGGCACCAAGGGGTATTCCCTCCAGCACCGTCAGGGCGCCCTGGACGTCGCCGGCACGGTAGAGCGCCTTCGCCGCGCGCACGGTCGCCCCGTGCTCGCCGGTCGCGGCGTAGATTTCTGCCTCAGCGCGCGGGAAGATGCAACTGAATTCGCGGTGGAAGGTCGGCGTAACGGCGTCTTCGCCCAGCTCCTCCAGGTGGCGGCGCGCCACGTCGTAGTGTCCCGTGCGCCAGGCCGCTGCGGCGTAGATGGTCTTCAGGCTGGCCTCCTCCCAGGCGTGGGCGGGATCGGCCAGCATCCCCTCACACATCCGCACCAGGCTATCCCACGTGCCCGGCTCGTCCCATACCTCCACCGCCCCTTCACCAAAGGCGCACTCAAGAACGGCCTCCAAGCACATCCTCGGGACATTGGTGTCGAAGCGCCCGGAATCAAGGCACTCCACGCCAAAGGCGAGCATCTCATCAATGCTGCCGCCCCAGCGCGGCCAGAGGACCCGAAGGTATCTTGTGTATGCATCCCCGTGGTCGAACTGGGCGGCAGTCGCGCGATCGAACCAGTAGCGGGGGCTCTTGCCGGCCATGCGCGGATCCGCCATCTCAATGGTGATCATGCAAGCTGCTGCTTCGGGGAATTCTGGGTGGAGCTGGTCAGCCTCCTCCAGGTAGTCCCGCGCCTGCGAGAGGTGTTCGCCGAAGGCCTCCCACCCCTCTTCCGTCACCGCGTAGGCGAAGTCCCCGCCTCGAGCCTTCCAACCGACTCGGGTGTGGGCGCAGCCGCCCGCCATCGCGACGAGCCACGGGTCCGTGCCTTCTTGGTTGGCAAGCGCTTCGTGGAGGTCAAGTTCGCGCCCCGCGAAGCCCCGCCACAGCGCGCTCACCATTCCGGGCCAGTAGACGCGCTGGCCTCCCGCCGTCACGATCTCCTCGGCCGCGCCCTCCGCGCACCACTGGATCGCCAGGTCTTGCATCTCCTTGCGCTTCCGCTCGTCCTCCGGCGACGGGTCGGCCACTCGCCGGAGGACTTCGACCGCCCGGTCTGCGGCGATCCAGGCCCTAGAGCGTGGGTATTCCGGCCGTTCGCGGAAGCCCTCGATGGCCCGGTCCAGGTACTTGAGTTCATCGGGCTCGCCGGCCTTGGCCAGGGAGACGGTGGCGGAGATGGCGTAGCAGAGAATGGGGTCGCGCTGCACGAAGCCATCGGTGTCCCTCAGTGGCAGCGCAGCTTGGGTTAGCTCCTCGGCGCTCGCCCCGGGGAGTTTGGCAGAAAAGTGCTGGGCAAGCAGCTCGAGAAGCGTCAGCGCCGCTTCATGGCGTTCAGGGTCACGCTCCCCATGGGTACTGTACGCTCCGGCAAGGGTCGCCCGATTCCACTCGAGCGCCAGTCGATTCAGGTCTCGCAACAAGAAGCCTTCATCGCCGGGGAGTCTGGCGCCTGGGTTCTCTGCAAAGAGGCGGGCGGGGTCGCCGGCCGTCGTGCCGTCCGCGCCTGGATCTGCACTCAGACCTACGACCACGACTGACGCAATCAGAACAGCCACCATTCGGCGCAGCATCCCGATCATCAACTCACCTCACCCTTTGCCCACTACCACCCACTGCAGACTCGCCACCGTTGCCAGGAGGTGGGCTGCCATCCGCTCAAAGTCCAAGTTCGGCATCCGAGCGGCGGGAACCTGCGTGTCTGGTTCTTGCACCATGGACCGCGAGGTGTCGCATGCCTACCGGACGGGCTCAAGCTCAATCAGGCTGACGCTGAAGTCCGGAAGCACCATCTCGACCGCGACGCTTCCGTCGGCCTCGACGTCGATCTCGCGCTCCTCCATCAGCTCGAGTTCGGCCGTCTCGACATTGTACGAACCATCCTCTGATGTCTCTCCCTGCTCAACGTACGTATGGTAGGCATTCGTGTGCGTGTCGTCGATGATGTAGTGGCGCAGGTGGACGCTCTTGGTGTCTGGCAAGAGCCCCGGAACATCGGCGAACCGCAGCTCGACCGTCCGCTCGCCCGAGCCCATCAAGTCGAACGTCCACACCATCGCGTGGACCCCATCCGCGTCGCCCGTCGCCATCACACCCGCGGCATCGGTGTCGTCGACGCCCCACTCGCCGATGCCTGATGTGGGGAGTTCGTTGCCCACCAGTTTGCTCTGGGCCAGGAACACGAAATACGGCGCGGTGACGACGTTCCCCTTGATGAGTGGCAGCCCGGTGGACTGCGCTATGGCATCGTCGGAGTAGACGAACTTGGTCGGCGACTGGTGGATGCCCGTCTCGGCCGAGTCGATCAGTTCGATGAAGTCGAAAGCGATCGTCCCGTCGGCCGTGATGATACGCGGTTCTGCCCAAGACGCCCAGTCGGCCGCCGTGGTCGCTGTCGGCTCGCGCCCGCGATCCGTTCGCAATTCGATGTTGATGGAGTCGCCTGCATAGTCCGCCAGCGTCACCTCGTGCTCGACCCACGCGCCCGTCCGCTGGTAGTGGTCGAAGACCAGCTCGCCATCGATCGTGACATTGAAGCCAACGCCGTCCATGCCCTGGTACCGCGCTGTGATCCCCGTGCCAAACACGAGACGAGGCGCGTCGGTCGGCACGTCGATGGCGTAGCGCCCGAAGGTGTAGGACCCTCTCTGCGGCGCGTGGGAGACGATGGCTCGGCGTTTGACGTCATCCGACGTCAGTTCGCCGGCGAGGAACCGGCCCGTCTCAGTATCGGTCTTTGGGAACGGGCCTTGGTGGACGACCAGATCGCGGTCTTCGTCGCTGAACTCCATATTGTCGTTGAAGCTCACGATGCTGGCCTTGGTCAGACCCGCCCTGCGGAAGTACTGAAGCGACGCGGCGATGTAGGCCGCGCCGTACGCGTCGTCGGCATGTCGGTCGCGGCCCCACTGGCTCCATTCGTCGAGGAAGTACTCCGGATCGATGTCGGGATTGGCCTCCGCCACGATCTCACGGATAGCCTCGATGTGCGTTCCGAACTCGCGCGGATGAGCAACGTGGTAGCGATGGAAACAGATGAAGTCGAGCGGGAGATCGCGCTCGGCACAGAACGCCACGAACCGCCTCAGAGCCTCGCCGCCCGTGCCGTCAAGCGGCTTGCAGACTGCCGGTCCGCCGACCTTGATCGTCGGATCGACCTCCAGCCCCGCTTGCACGCTCGCTTCGTAAAGCTTGCAGATCGTGTCCCAGTCAGCGCCATGCTTGTCGACCGCGATGTCAGCCTCGTTGACCGACATCACCCAGTACTTCACGCCGAGTTTGCGCTCGACGTTGCAGTGATGCACGACGGCGCGGACGTAGTCGCGGTACTCGTCCCAATCACGCGGGCCCGAGTACGCCCAGTTCGGCGAGTCCGGCTCGGCTGACAGCTCGCGCGGCATGTGGTAGGCGATGCGGATGTACGCGTCCAGCCCCGCCGACCCGACAAGGTCGAGTAGGTTGTCGAAATCGGTGAAGTCGTACTCGATCTGCCCCGCGGCATTTCGCGACAGGTCGACGCCCCAGAGCCACGTCTCCGAGGACGCGACAAGGCGGGCGAGCTTGAAGCCCGCCTCGCGGAGGCGGCGGTGCTTGGGACTGCCGATGGTGAAGGGGAGCGGGTTGGATTTGCGATTCCAGATCGTCACGCAGTCATGGACCGGCGGAAGGGGAGCTGTGCCGCTCGCGCAGTCGATGTTGACGCTGAGCTTGGGCTTGGGGCCTGCCGCGTACGGCGGCGTGATGAGGAGGTCGCCGGTGATGGTGACGTCAGCCAGTAGCGCTCCCGAGAACTGCTGGGCGGGGCCACGGCGCCCCACGTACAGCATCTCCGGCACCTCGGCCAGAGGCGCTCCGCCCATGACCCAGCGTGGCTCGCCGTCATCGAGTTTCAGGCCGAGGGCCATCTGCCCGCGGAAAGCCATCCACGCGACGGTGATGTCGTGCCACTCGCCGGGTTGCCAGTGCGCAATCGGCAGGTCGGCGGCAAGGAAGAGATCGGGGCTGGACTTGTAGACGAAGCGTAGCGTGGGGCTCTCCGTCTTGAAGATGGTGACATGCGAGCGCGCGTCGTTCTCGCCGACGTGGAAGAACGTTTGGCGCGTCTTCGCGTCACCAGGCCACGCGGGACGCACCGACAGGGAGACTGAGCCTTGAGTCGGATCGAAGTGCTCCGAGGTCGGGAGCGTCGCGTAACCGTTCGTGCGGAGGTCAATGGCCTTGCGCCCCGCGCCCGTCGCGTCGGTAACTGGGCCATGCAGCGTGGCGCCCGTCGCTCGGAGGCTGTCTGTGTCTGTGAAAGTCGCGGCGTCGGCGTGTCCGGATGCCAGCATGGCGCAGATCAGGCGCGCGGCGAGCATTGAGATCCCTCCGGTGAGGGGCGGAATGCGACGGCAATCAGGAGTCGGATTCCGTCTCGTCGGGGACGGTTGGCGTGGCCGGTGGCTCGGGAGTAGGTTCTGGTGCGGGCGTTGGCTCCGGGGTCGGCTCAGGCGTGGGCTCGGGCACTGCCGGCGCCAGCGGTTGAGTCGTCGGGACCGTCGGAGTCGCCTCCGGCGCAACTTCTGCTTTCTTGCTTCCAACGCGGTACGTATCCGCGCCCGACATATAGGAGCTGCGGCGCGACCAAGTGACTTCCCAATCGTCGCCGACCTTGGTCCTGCGCTCGCCCGTTCCCCAGCCGCCGGACCAGCCTCTCTTCTCCAGGACGCGCTTGCCCTCGGGGAGATTGGGGTCGGGCACGTCTTTCGTGCCGCGGCCGGAGCGTCCGCCGTTGCTCGTGACCTTGACCTCGGTCTTGTCGCCCTCGCTGCCGATGATCTTGTATGTCAGCGTGTTCTTATTGTACTTGGCGAGAAACAGAGCCGGGTGTTGCTGCGAGTTCCGCCAACGCATGTCCTTGCTGCCCCACAGCACTGCGGCGTCGCGGCCGAGGGGAACGTAGTCGACGGCTCGTACGTGCGGCTTGGCCTCGACGATCTGCATGTTGGCCAGTAGGGCGACGTTGAAAGTCGTCGACGCGACCTGGCAGAGACCGCCGCCAACCGAGTCGCGCAACTCGCCTCCGGTCCAGAATATCGGGGCGGGCCGGAAGCCACGGGCAGAAGTGCGCTCGCCCACGATATCGTTGATGGAGAAGACCTCTCCCGGCATGACGACGGTCTCGTTGATGATGCCTGTTGCGATCTCGAGGTTCTTGCTGCGGGAAACCGAACCGGGATTGAACTTGGTCGTGTAGGTCGCGAGGACTGTCTCGAGGTGGCCGAGATCCTCTGACGTGATGTCGGGGATCTGCTCATCAACGACCAACTGAACCGCCGCCGCGCCGGGCTGCTTCAGGGCGGCGAGCAGCGCTGCCTTTGATTCGTCTAGCTTCGTGACCAGTCCGTTGACGTGGTCCTTGATGTTGACCTTGTCATCGTCGGTAACCTCGACCTCGGCGTCCATCGGTTGCTTGTTGACACGACCGGCGGCATCTGCGAGCGCAGCATCAAGGGCCTGCTCGTCGACGAGACAGGCTACCTCAATCTCGACAGGCTTGCTGCGCGCGCTAAGTAGCGTGCCGATGCGATCGAGGAGTCCGCCCTCGCGGCCGACATGGTGCGCCTCTATCACCGAGGTTTCGATCTGCAGCTTCACGCCCAGTTTCCGGCGGGGAACGTCGAGTTGGCCGCCGGGGTACTAGAGCGCGATCTCATCGGGAAGGGTGGGTTCCCAGTCTGCTTGGAGCTTTGCGAGCGTCTCTGCCTGGGTGAGCCCGGCCACCGGGACGCCCTGGATAGACACGTTGCGGGCCATGATATCGCTACTGGCGAAGTTGTTCGCCACGATTGCGATGGCGCCGCCGGCGCATATTGCCAGCACGACTATGACGGCGGCGACGATGGCTGCGATGCGTTGCCAGCGGGGGCGGGGCCGCGTGAGTTTACCGGTCTCGTTGGGGTCTGAATTGGGCTGTTGCGTAGTATCCATTGCTGTAGCTCTGACTCCGAGTACGGGGGAAAGGTCCATCGTGTTCAATACGAACTCTTACTATAACACATTGGAGGTCGAATCAGCACGGACGGGAGTGGGAGATTTGGGGGTATTTTCGGATGATCAGGAGGGGCAGACGCAGGGCGTGCTCCCGCATTTCGGGCAGCCCACGGCGTATTTCTGGGCCGCGACCTCCTGGAGGTCCACGCCCGCGATGCTGGCGATCGTGCAGAGCCACGCGAGGACGTCCGCGAACTCGCCCTCGGCCTCCTCTTTGCTGCCTTTGCGTAGGGACTGGGCGAGTTCACCCAGCTCCTCCACGAGCCAGGCAATGTTGGCCGGGATGCCACGCTCGCGGTCCTTCTCGAAGTACACGCCCTCGATGAGAGTCTGGAACTCGCGGATCGTCACGCATGGTCTCCTTGCTGCAGGGATTCGCCCAGCCGGGGCGAAGAGTTGGGTTCCGCACTGAACTGTCCGGCGGGGCAATATCCCCCTCGCCGAAAGGACGTGTGACGATGCGTTCTTCGCCCATTCTCGCCGCCATCCTGCTTCTGTCGGCCTCCGGGTGGGCCATTGGTGAATCGCGAACGTACATCGAATGCGATCGCCCCGTGACTTGCGCGGTGTCGTACTCGCCGGATCTCGTGGCTCTTGAGCTTCACGCGAGCGAAGCCTGCGAGGTGCGTCTGTGGACGGGTTTTGAGCCCGACTGGGCCACGCTCAATGGGGAGCGCCTGGGTAGCGGCTGGGAAGCCGCGGATGGCGGGCTCGTACTGGTGAGCGTGGCCGCGGGCAGCGCGTTGTTTGAGTTTGGTCGCGGCAGATTGCCACTCCGAGGCGTCGGACGGGCCGTGCCGGTCAAAGTCGATGGCAAACGAAAGGCCTCGATGTACGCGAACTTCTCCGCGCGACGGTTCGAGGCGCGTGGCAGCGTGAAAGCCCCGATGGGCATGTATGAGGTGACGGTCGTGCTGTCGACGCGCGTGGCGAAGATGCATGGAGCGCCGAAGTTGCGCGTCGGCACTGCGACCATCACAGACTGGGATGACGTGATCGCAAAGGGCGGCCGGCTGGGCCTGCGCTCGCCCGATAACCTCGTAGCGGGTGGGCAGTTGGGGATCCACCTCACTTGGCGTCACGACTTCACGCAGATGCCCATCCGCGAGATCCAGATCAACACGGTAGCCAAGGGCGAGACGCTCGAGCGCGTGGAAGAGCCGGACCTCGACGGCGCCGGCGTCGTGCTGATCGAAGCGGAAGACTTCGTGGGCGAGGGTGGGGGAGGCCCCGTGCAGGTATCCGAGGGCGAGCATATCGACCAGCACGGCGGCGCGAGTATCTACAGCTTCGGAGTCGGGCAGAGGCACTGGGTCGAGTGGACCTGCGGGATCGACGCGGCTGGCACGTACGATCTCTACGCTCGCACGGCGACGCAGGAAGAGGCCGCCTTGCGCACGTTGGACGTCGATGGCAAACCAGCGGGGTTCGTGAGCTTCCCGGGGACCGGTGGTTGGGCGCGGGAAGATCCGGAGCAGTGGGCATGGACGCGTGTGGCCGCGGACCTGGATTTGGCTGTCGGCAAGCACAGCATCCGTCTCACCACCGAGGGCGCGAAGCATCTGAACGTCGACGTGTTGGCGCTCGTGCCCGTAGACTGAGCTATAGCGCCTGGGATAGGACTTCCGCCACGCCCGGATACCCCAGGTGGCGCGCCAGCTGTGCGGGTGTGAACCCCTCGGCGTTTACGGTGTTGGTCTGGGCGCCCTGAGCGACAAGATACCGGGCCGCGTCGAACTGACCCGTGGCACCCATGTCCGCCGCAACGTGGAGCGGCGTCCACCCGCGTCCGTCCCGCGCCTCGAGTCGCGCCCCGCTATTGACCAGCAAGTCACACATCTCCACGTTGTTGCGGGCCGTGGCCTGGTGAAGCGGTGTGCCCGGCTCCAAACCGTCTCCCGCATTCACCTCCGCCCCTGACTCGATGAGGAACCTCGCGGCTGCATCGCCCTCGGATCCGACCGTGGCGTGCAGGGCTGTCCATCCGTCCGGGCGCGCTCCGTGGATGTCGGCGCCGTTGGACAGGAGCAACTCCAGCAGTTCGACGGAGCCGCTCCCCGCCGCTGCCGCAAGCGGTTGGCCAGACGCGGCGTCCATCGCATCGATGTCCGCGCCCGCATCGAGAAGCAATGTCGCCGTCACGATGTCCCCAGCGCCGCAAGCGTCATGGAGCGGCGTCCGTCCCTCATTTGTCTCCGCGTTGGGGCCAATTGCATCCAGCAGCATTGAGGTCGACTCGGGAGAGCCCGACGCTGCCGCTAGATGCAGCGCCGTGACACCCTTCTTGTCCACGCGTGCCAGGTCGGCGCCTTCGGCCACAAGCTCCCGTAGCAACGGTGTCCATCCGCGCTGGGCGGCGCCGAAGACCGGTGTCCGCTCGCGCCAGCCTGCGGCATTCACGTCCGCTCCCGCCGCCACGAGCAACCGCGTCACCGCAAGCTGCGGCGCGACGGGGATCTTCTCCCAATGCCCATACGTGAGCGTGCGGGTCGTCGCATGCAGGGGCGTGGTGCCCATGAAATCGGCCTGGTCGGGGTCGGCCCCAAGGTCGAGCAGGTAACTCACGAGCCTCACATCGCCCGCCTCCGCGGCAACGCGCAGAGGAGTCGAGCCATACTCATGGGGCGCTAGCGGGTCGGCGCCATGGTCGACGAGTAGCTTGGTGAGCGGGAGGTCGCCGTTCCCAAGGGCAGCGAAGAGCGGAGTTCCCTGGTCCTCCTGGGCGAACTCGGGGTCGGCGCCGGCCTCGAGAAGCAGTTGCGCCACCTCGGCATGACCGTGGGCGACCGCCTCGAGCAGAGCGGACGACGGTTCGCTACTCCAATGCTCCCCATTTGGCGTAGGCGGGCACTTAGACGGCGGCTTCCGCACCACGTCAGGATTGGCCCCCAGACGTAGAGACAGGCGCGCGCCATCGGCGTCGCCATCGATCGCTGCCTGGTGCAGCGCCCCGTCGAATCCCCCGCTGCCGGCGTAGACGATCCCGGCAACTGCGATCGGTACCATCAGCAACGCCGCGTAGACCAATGCCTTGCGCATTCAGCCGCCTCCAATGTGCCACCACGAGACCATCCAGCTAGGTCTCTTCAATAGCTCTTACCCGATATTCGCGGGGCAGGTGGGGAGATTCGTCTGGCGGAGACGCTCAGGACGGGTCGCCGGGGCCGCGTTTGGGGCGATCGAGAAGCGACGCGCGCTTGACGACTGCTTTTCCGAACTTGTCGCGGAGCTTGTCGACTGCCTCCTCGGCGCGTTCGGCTCGATGGGCGTCGGTATCGAACATCGACAGCTGCCGCTCAACGGTGAGGTTAGACGTGCCGACTCCGATCAGGCGGACCTTCCGGAAGCCGATTTTTTCACGGGCCAGGAGTTCCTTCGCGCGCTCGTGGAGCACCAGGCCGGCCGTAGTCGGCTCCTGGAGGGTCGTATCGCGGGTGAGAGTGGTGAAATCGCTGTAGCGCAGCTTCAGCGTCACCGTGCGGGCCATCACCTCCGCCGCGCGGACGCGCTCAGCAACCTCGTCGGCCAGCCCAAGAATCACCCGGTTCAGGAACGGGATATCGTTCGTGTCGGTCTCAAACGTAGTTTCCGCGCTGATCGACTTTGCCTCATGGTCCGGCTGGACGGGGCGCTCGTCGAGGCCCCGGGCGAGAAGTTGAAGATCCTGGCCATGGTTGCCCAGCCGCCGGTCCAACTGGCTCGCGGGACATGCTGCGAGCGCGCCGATGGTGTGCAGCCCGGCCGCGTGAAGCCTCTGCGCGGTGCTCGGGCCGACGCCCCACAGCTTCTCGATCTCAAGGTGGGCGATGAACTCAGCTTCCTGACCCTCGGGCACGATTACGAAGCCGTCGGGCTTCTCGAGGTCTGATGCCAGTTTCGCGAGGAACTTGTTCGTGGCGACGCCGACGAAGGCATTGAGTTGCGTATCATCGTGGATGCGGCCCTTCAGCCGCCGCCCGATCTGCACCGCGTCCCCAAAGAGCCTCTCGCTGCCGGTGACGTCCAGGAACGCCTCATCACACGAGATCGGCTCCACCAACGGCGTCACCTCGCGCAGGATCTCCATGATCTGCCCCGACACCCGCCCGTACTTGCCCATATCGACGCGCTGGAAGATGGCATGGGGACAGCGCCGCTTCGCCTGCGAGCATGGCATGGCCGAGCGAATGCCGTACTCGCGCGCCTCATACGACGCCGCCGAGACGACGCCGCGCCCATCGGGCGAGCCGCCGACGACCACCGGCTTGCCGCGCAACTCCGGCCGGTCGCGCTGCTCGACCGAGGCGTAGAACGCGTCCATGTCGAGATGGATGATGCGTCGGGTCATGTGGCAAGGGGTTCGACGTGTTGTGGTGTCGTACCCTCCCCGCGCAGACACGCCTCAGAGAGGATCCCCGCTTCTCCGGGCGAATACCATCACAGACCGCGATTCTCGCCCTGAGAGAGCATTGGCCTGTGAGCACCGAGCCTGTTGAGCAGCGGAGTGGACTGAGCGCCAAGGTGCTGATCATCGGCGTTCTGCTGCTGGCCGGCTCGTTCTACTGGATGCGCCACGTGGGGATGATCTCTCACGGCTCGCAGCTCGGCGAGAGCGTGCCTGTCATCCCCGCGATCGCCGCGCTCATCCTGTTGACGCTCATTGCGCCCCTCACGCAGAAACTGCCCGAGATGCTCCGACTCTCCCGGGCGGATGTGCTGGCGCTGTACGTGTTCGTGGCGATCGGGGCGTCAATGGCGTCCGTTGGGGTCGTCAGGCTTCTCTTCCCGAACCTCACCGCGCTCTACTACTTCGCCGAGCCCGAGAACGAGTTCGAGAGCTACCAGCAGTACGTCCCGGATTGGTTCGCCGTCAAGGACACGGAGGTCATCCGCGCCATGTACGAGCACGCGGATGACGAGAAGGTCCCGTGGCGGCCATGGATCGTGCCGCTGAGCATGTGGTCGCTGTTCATGCTGGCATGGTTCGCGGCGATGTTCTGCATCATGGTCATGTTCCGCAAGCAGTGGGCGGAGCGAGAACGCCTCACATTCCCGATCGTGCACATGGTCATGGATCTCTCTGACCAGGGATCCGGCCGACTCGTTGGCGGGTTCTTTCGGAATCCGCTCATGTGGACGGGTTTCCTGATCGCGGCGCTCTACAATGTCGCCAATATCCTGAAAGCTTGGAATCCCGGCATTCCCGCGCTCGGACGGGTCTACGACATTGGCGCGCTCTTCACCGAGCGACCGTTCTCAGCCATTCGCCCGCTCTCGATCGCCTGGCGCCCCGAGAACATCGGTCTGGGATTTCTCGTATCGACGGAGATCACGCTAACCGTCTGGGTCTCATACCTCGCCCTGCGCCTCTCCAACGTGGTCGCGACAGCCATTGGCTACGAGCTGGCTGGATTTCCGTTCCACGAGGAGCAGTCGGCCGGCGCTTACTTCGCCCTGGGAGCGTTCCTCATCTGGGTCGGGCGCTTCCAGCTTCGCGACGTGTTCCTGAAGGCCATCGGCCGACTCAAGGAGCTGGATGACACCGACGAGCCGATTCCGTACCAGTGGGCCGCGATCGGGCTTGTCGTGAGTGTGGTCGTGATGCTGTGGTTCGCCGTGAGCGCCGGAATGTGGCTCTGGACGGCGGCCCTCTTCTTTGGCATCGTGCTGCTCTTCGCCCTTGTTTATGCCCGCGCCCGGGCTGAGGCCGGCGCCGCGATGGTGTGGCTCTTCCCGTTCTATCAGCACAAGCGCGTCATCATCAACGCGCTGGGCTCGGCGCGGCTGACGACGGGGAATGACTGGGGGAACCTCACGATTCTCTCGTTCTGCATGCACGTCACGCGCGGCTACTTCCAGTCGATGATGGCCTACCAGATTGAGGCCAGCAAGATCGCGACCGAGACGAAGATGAGTCAGCGCTCGATGAGCGTCGTGCTGTTCGTGGCGCTGATTGTCGGCCTCCTTGGCGCCTACCACATGCATCTGGACACGTACTACAAGTTCGGGAGCAACGTCCTCGAGGGAGGCACCACCGAGGGCGGCTACCGGACCAAACTCGCCAAGAACGAGTTCCTCGAGACCGCCGGCTACGCCAAGGCCCCCAAGACGCCCGACGCGATGCGCACGAGCATGACGGGCGTGGGATTCGTGATCTGCGGGGCGCTGATTCTCGCCCGGACCGTGTTCCTGCGATTCCCGCTGCACCCGCTGGGCTTCGCGATGGTCACGAGTTACGGCTATCCGCTCTGGGGACCGTTCATGCTTGTGTGGATGATAAAGACCCTCATCTTGCGGATAGGCGGCATGAGGATGTACAGGAAGCTGATTCCGCTGTTCCTGGGAATCGTCATCGGGCATTTCTTCGTCGCCGGCGTGGTCTGGGGCTCCATCAGCATCTACAACGAGATGTACCGCTACTACGTCGTGCATTTCGGGTGATGGGGAGGCGAGGGTATGGGGGCTTGGATGGCGAACGGCAAAGCATCGGAGTATCCGTGGAGGACATGCTTGTGAGAGCACTCGTCTCGCTTCTCAGCATCATCTGCGTGGTCGCGCCTGCGCGCGCGGCCGTTCAGACCCCGCATGCGCAACTCGCCGAGGAGATTGACCTCGAGAGCCTGCGGGCGAATATGGAGCAGCTGACGCAATTCGGCACGCGCGTTAGCGGCTATCCGGGCAACGCCCAGGCGGCGGACATGGTCCTGGCCCAGTTCGAGGAGTGTCTGGGTAGCGAGAACGTGTTCGTGCAGGAATTTGACCTCCCCATTGCCCTCGACGAGGGGGCTGAGTTGGTTGTTGGCGGCCAGACGTTCAGCCTGAATGCCGTCTGGCCGAACCTGGTGCGGACGAGTCAACTGCCGCGCGAAGGCCTCAGAGGCGACGTCATCTACGTCAACGAGGGCCTCCTGGGCGATTACAACGGCATGGCGGTTGACGGCGCGATCGTCGTCGTCGATTTCGGCTCCGGGCAGAACTGGCTGAACGCGCCGCTCCTGGGCGCAGCGGCGGTGATCTTCGTCGAGCCGGAGGGGACGACTCGCGGTGAGGCGGAGACGAAGTTCGTTGGGTGTCCGGTCGACGTGCCGCGGTTCTACCTGGATGGCGAGTCTGCCGCGCAACTTCGCGCCCAGATCGCGGTCGGCGACTGCGGCGGCAAGCTGACGTCCCGCATGCCGTGGAAGACGCGGACGAACCGCAACATCATCGGCATTCTGCAGGGACGCAATCCCGAACTGGCCGAAGAAGCCATCATCCTCCAGGCGTACTACGACTCCATCAGCGTGGTGCCAAATCTCTCCCCTGGCGCGGAGAACGCTGCCGGCATCACCGCGATGCTCGAGCTGATCAAGGCATTCTCGGAACGTCCGCCGGATAGGTCGATCATCTTCCTCGCGACATCGGGGCACTTCGAAGCCCTGGCGGGGGCGCGCGAGTTCGTGCATCTGTGGGGCAAGGAGCCGCGGAAGGCTCGCGAAGAGGGCGAGCACCGTGAAGACATGATCGAGCGCCGCGCGGAGCTTGAGGAGAGCCTCGAGCAGGTGGTCAATCCCCAGCGCGCGCCGGACTTCGATCGAGAGACGCTCCAGTACATCGTGGGCCGGTTCAAGGTCTCCGAAGCCGTGCGCGAGCGCCGCGAGACTCGCCTCCGGCGTGACCTGGCCCGGCTGGAGAACGACATCGCGATCCTCGATGAGATGAAGGCCCGCTGTCCGCGAATCCACATGTTCATCTCGCTCGATCTGTCGACGCAACATGATGAGGTCGGCGTCTTCAACTGCGGCTGGTACTACTCGCAGGCGCATCTGCTGCGGTTCTACAGCCCCATTGGCAAGTTCTTCTCGGAGTTGGTGGCGGAGGAAGTTGGCCCGGCTCTGGGGCTGGGTGACGGTGAGGGCTTCGTCGATGGGATCAACCCCGTCAAGGGACGGGAATGGCACACGCACTTCCCAGGCAAGATCGCCTTCGATCACGAGATGGCGATTCGCGGCGGGCGGCCGGGCATGGTCTTCGCCACGGTCAACGACGCTCGCTCGCTTGTCGACACGCCCCTCGACACGGCGGATCGAGCGAACATCGAGAGTCTCGCGCGGCAGACGCGAGTCATCTACTGTTTGCTGACCGCGTTCGTGAATGATCCGAGGCTTGAGGAAACAGCGCTCAAGCGCGTGAAGGCGCTGAAGAAGCTGGACGAGTTGCGGGACGTGGTCGGCACGGTGCTCGAGTTCCGCCGCAAGGAGAGCTTCCTACCCAACACGCCGGTTGACGGCGCCCTCGTGCTCGTGCCGGGCAACTTCCGGATGATGATGGGCGTGCACACCGAGCTGATGACGATGGCGAACGAACTGAGCGAGTTTACCATCCGGGGCGAGATGATCAACCGGGGCGCGCAGCTTGAGGCGTATGGCTTCGATGAGAACACGGGTGACATCCTCTACGCGCCGGACAGAGGCCCCGATGGCGACGTGAAGTACCCGCGTGAGGTCTACGGTCGAGCCGGGCTCAACCGGCCCGTCATTGTGTTCCCGTGCATGGCGATGGACATGTTCGACCTGGTGGACGAACGGTACTTCGAGACCCTCGAGCAGCTCTTCGTGTACGACGCGAGAGACTACGCCGAGCCGATCTCGTTTGGGTTCTCGCTGTCAAACCAAGCGGCCTCGGCGGCGGAGTTCCCGAGCTACTCCGAGCCCTGCGCCGTCGTCTACTCGCTGCGCGATATGCGAGTGGATGTGGCGATGGGGATGGGGCTCCTTGGCCTGCGGCTGATCGCTACCAACGCGACGGAGGAGGAGCCGACAGGACGAGGCTTCTCGGTGCGGACAACGCCCACGATGCAGATGACGCCGCTGCAGGTGGCGTCTGACATGTGGACGTTGAACGAGTCGCGGATGGTGAAGCTGCGGGCGAATGGAATCGAGAACCGGCGGCTGAGCCAATTGCATGGCTACGCGCGAGAGGCCCTCGACGAGTCTCGCCAGGCGCTGGGCGAGCGGCGGTACGATAAGGCTGTGGCCGCCGCGCGACATGCGTGGGGGTTCGAGTCGCGGGCCTATCCGGACGTCATGAAGACATCCCAGGACGTGGTGAAAGGGGTGCTCTTCTACCTCGCGCTTCTCATGCCCTTCGCGTTCTTTGCGGAGCGCCTGTTCGTTCACGCGCGGACGGTGAATGGGCAGATCCTCTGGACGTGCGTGATGTTCGCGATCGTGTTCATCGTCCTGAGTCAGGTCCACCCGGCCTTTGACCTGTCGACCCAGCCGCTGATCATCCTGCTCTCGTTTGTCATCATGGCCTTGGCAATTATCGTCATCGCGCTGGTGACGATGAAGTTCAACCAGCAGCTCAAGGACATGAAGCAGGAGGAGGGTGGCGTTCACGAGGCGGATGTGGGTCGGGTCTCCGCTGCGGGCGCGGCGTTTGGGCTTGGCATCGCCAACATGCGGCGCAGGAAAGCCCGGACATTCCTCACCGCCACGACCCTGGTGCTGCTGACATTTACGGTACTCTCGTTCACTTCGGTTAAGACGTACCTGCGATCTAATAACATCAAGCTGCAGCACGCGCCTGCGTATCCCGGGATCATGATCCGCGATCGGGCTTGGTTCTCGCTGGAGGAGCCCACGTCATTCATCATCCAGAACGAGCTGGCGGAAACCGGCGCTCGGATTGTTGCGCCGCGCGCATGGTACTCCTCGGCTCAACTCGACAAACAGCTCTACATCGATGTTACCTCGGCGCAAGACTCCACGAAGACCTATGCGGCCAACGTGCTGCTGGGGCTATCGCCGCAGGAAAAGCACATCACCGGCATTGACGACGTGCTCATCGCCGGCCGGTGGATCAGCGAGACCGATCAGAACGTCTGCGTCATCCCGGCGGCGGTCGCGACGAGGCTGGAGATCGCGAATGACCGCCTTGGCGTGGCCGAGGTGACGATCTTCGGGACGAAGTTCAAGGTCGTTGGCGTCTTCGATGAGCAAGCGTTCCGCGATCTGGTTGATCTTGACGGCGAAAACCTCGCGCCGGTCGACTACGCCGTGATGCGGCCGGAGGTTCTGGAGGAGATCAAGCGGCAGGCGGAGCAGCGGTTCAAGATCGGCTCGGGGGGCGCGCAGTCGCTCCTGCAGGACTACAAGCACTTCAGCCCGGAATCGCTGATCATCCTGCCTCAAGCGCGGGTGCTGGAACTCGGCGGGACCCTCCGGTCCATCGCTGTGAAGTACGAGGACGCGTCGCTGGTCAGCGAAGAGGTCGCCGAGTTGATGAAGCGGTTCGCGCTCAGCCTCTACGCCGGCATCGACGACCACACCTATCTGTACAGCTCCATTGCAATGACGTCGCTCAGCGGGCTGCAGACGTTGGCTATCCCCATCCTCATCGCGGCGTTGATCGTGCTCAACACGATGCTCGGCTCGGTGTATGAACGGACGAAGGAGATCTTCATCTACTCCTCGCTCGGGCTCGCGCCGGCACATATCTCGATGCTGTTCATCGCCGAGGCGTGCGTGTTCGCGAATCTGGGCGCGATTCTCGGCTACTTGCTCGGGCAGGCGGTGTCGCGAGTGCTGTGGTTATTCAGCTCCCATGGCGACGCCGGCGCGCTCGAACTGAACTACTCATCGCTGTCGGCGGTCGGCGTGACGCTCATTGTCATGGTGGTCGTGCTTCTATCGACGCTCTTCCCCAGCAAGAAAGCCTCGGAGCTTGCCTCCCCGGGCATCGAGCGCAAGTGGAAGATGCCGGATCCCGAGGGCGATACTCTCCGGACGTCGCTACCGTTCACCGTGACGGGTCAGGACGCCCACGGCGTGGCCGCGTTCCTCACGGAGTTCTTCAGCGAGTACGTCGGGTACGCGGGGGGAGAATTCCTCGCGGATGATGTGCGGCTCGAGGCCCGGAAGGTTGAGAGCGGCATGGGGATCGGCGTTCACTTGCGGATGTGGCTCGCCCCCTACGACCTGGGGGTTAGTCAGGACTTCGAGTTGATGTGCGTCCCGACCGGAGAGGCCGACGTTCACTCGATCGAGCTGACGCTGCTGCGGCTGGCGGGCGACACGAACTCGTGGAAGAAGACGAACTCGTTGTTCCTCAGTTCGCTACGCAAGCAGTTCCTGATCTGGCGAACGGTCCCGCAAGGGGAGAAGACGATGTACGCCCGGCGTGGGGAAGATGCCATCGCCGAGGCAGAGGGCAAGGCCCCGGCGAGTTCGCCGGCATGAGCGATCCCGTTAGGCGGTAGCGAGAATCCTGATCCCCTCGCTGCCCTCATCGTACGCAACATGGCACCCGCCGGCCTCCTTCGCGAGGTACAGGCGGGTGTCTGCCTCTTTGAAGAGCCCCTCATCGGTCGTCGAATCCGCCGGGAATGACGCGACGCCCCAACTCGCTGAGACGGGAATTGCCAGACCGATGTCGGACGCGGCTTCACGCAGGGCCGCCGCGGTGCGGCTGGCGATTTCGACGGCGGTCCCGGGCGGCGTGCCGGGCAGCAGCACGGCGAACTCGTCGCCGCCGCAACGGCTGATAATGTCAGTCTCGCGGAAGTGCCGCCGAAGCGTGTCGGCCAGGGCCCTCAGCAGGCGGTCGCCCTGCCAGTGGCCCGCTGTGTCGTTGACTTCCTTGAAGCCATCAAGGTCCAGCACGATGAGGCTCAACTCGCGCCCTGTCTCGCGGGAGTCGCGGACCTGGTCGGCGAGCCGATCGAAGAACGCCCCGTGGTTATAGAGTCCCGTGAGCGAATCAGTCGTCGAGCTATGGTGTAGATCGCGAATGAGCCCTGCGGTCTGAAGCGCGCCCCCGACGGAGCGTCCAAGCAGCATCAGCACCGCCATGTCCTCGTCGGTGAAACCATCGGCGTCGAGTGCGCGACTGACGAACAGCACCCCGCGGACCATCTCCTCGCCCGGCAGCGGCACCGCGATGAGTCGGCCGCACGTGAGTGAGGATTCCAGAGGCGACAGTGCCGACCTGTCCGCCGTCGAAATGACGCTTCGCGAATCGCCTGACTTGATGACCTCCCCAGCGATGCCCGCCTCGATCGAAACAGGCTCGCAGGCGGATTCATCCGGCTCAAAGCCACTGTGGGCGTCGAGGGACAGCGTGTCGCTCTCAAGGTCCACGCGCATTATCCACGCGCGGGAGGCTTCGAGACTCTCGATAGCATGTCGGACAGCACCGACTCTCACTGCGTCATCGCCGTGCGTTGCCGTGGTATCCGCAGTGGCGAAGTTGAGGAGTTCAAGCCGCTTGACCATCGCCCGCGTGCGCTTCAGTCTCGCCCACTGATCCCCTATGCACCCGCTGAGAATGCCCGTCAGCGCCATTGTCGCCGCCTGGAACACGACGAGTTGGACCTGGAAGCCGTTGCCGGGAACGCTCTTGTGAAACAGCAGCGTGCAGGCGCCGTAGACGCCGGCCGATCCGATGCCAATACCGACGGCCGCGATCGGTGATACGGTTGCGGCGAACGCCGCCATTGACGCGGCGTAGATCACGGCCGGCAGCGAGTGGAGCGGACCGAAGTACATGAACGCCGCCGTGCACCACGCGATGTCGGCACTGACCGTCAGCACCAGGAGCACGATATCGGTCCCGCGCAGTTTCGGGCGCAGCGTTCCGAATATGCAAGCGCCCACGACGTACAGCGTCGCGGCGCCGATGACGCGCGACGGTAGCGCCGGCGAGGTCAGAACGAACGTCGCCAGCGTGACCGCCCTGATCACAGCCAGGTAGGTGCGTGGGGCACGCGCGTATTGCTGTTGCATAAAACCTGCGACTCCATGCTCGCCGCGTATTCCCTGTGTTGCGTCGTCTGATTGGTTCGTACCACACCCACAGACGTGCGTAACGTGTTAATTGGCCAGGTTCGGGGCAACAGGTATGGGCGTTGAGTCACGGGCCTCGGGCGCATATTCTGGTGCTAACCAGGTAGAATCGGGGCCCCGCCGGGGCAGCGATTTTATCCCCAAGTTCCGGCATATTCGGAACGCTTGGTCATTGACGCCCTTGCGGGAACGTGCTAACATTGACTCACGGTGCCGGATTGTAAGCGCTCGTGAGGGCAAATCTGGGGTGGTGCCGTACAAGACCGGTTCGCGAGTTGCGTGGTGTTCAG
Organism: uncultured Armatimonadia bacterium; assembly: GCA_964555935.1. GTDB lineage: Bacteria > Armatimonadota > Zipacnadia > Zipacnadales > VGFC01 > CAZKUN01. The sequence continues at coordinate 57,032 of CAZKUN010000017.1, forward strand.
CCGTACTCTTTCGGCGAGACCACTGCAGCGCGTTGGGCCTGTCAGATCTCTCCGAAGGGCGGGAATGTACATGCCGATTGGCACGATAAAGTGGTTCAACGACGCAAAGGGCTACGGCTTCATTGAACTCGACGGCAGCGACGACGTGTTCGTGCACTTCACCTCCATTCAGGGCGAAGGCTACCGCACGTTGAACGAAGGCGACAAGGTCGAGTTCGACATCGAAGAAGACCCGAAGGGGCCTCGTGCGGCGAACGTCGTCGTTATTGAGAAAGCCCAGAACGACTTCATCTGATCGGGTCCGCAGCCTGACGGACGGTCGTCAGATCATCTTGAACTGAGTTAAGCAATGAGGCGAGGCGCCTGATGGAGGTGCCTCGGCCTGTGTTCGCGGCAGACGCTCCAGATCGCCCAGAACCGCCCTCAATCGTCCCCTCCGTCGAATCCACGCGCAACGGCATCGGTCATCCTCGCCACCCGCACCATCTCTTTCACGTCGTGGACCCGTATGATGTCAGCGCCATTCATGATCGCGCAAGCGCACGTCGCCGCCGTCCCCTCGACACGCTCCTCCGCCGGTAGGTCGAGTACTGCCCCGATCGTGGACTTCCGGGACGTGCCCATCAGCACGGGGCATCCGAGCGAGCGAAAATCGCGCAAGCGCCGAAGCAGCGTCAGGTTCTGATTCACGGTCTTGCCGAAGCCAAAGCCGGGGTCGATGACGATGTGATCGCGCGGCAGCCCCAGTTGAAGGCACGCGTTCGCGCGATCCGCGAGGAAGTCGAATACGTCGCCGACTACGTCCGCGTATTGAGGCGCCTGCTGCATGGTGCGAGGCGTTCCAAGCATGTGCATGACGCAGACGGGAACGAGTCGTTCGCCGAGAATCTCGAGCATGCCCTCGCCGCGCAAGGCGCGGACGTCGTTGATCATACCAGCGCCCGCATCAAGGGCGGCCCTGGCCACCGCGGCCTTATCTGTGTCGATCGATATCGGCAGATCGACCTCGCCGCTGATGCGTTCGATGAGGGGCACAACGCGGCCGATCTCCTCATCAGCCGCCATCTCCTCGCTCCCCGGACGTGTCGACTGGCCACCAATGTCGATGATGTCCGCGCCCTGCGTCGCGAAGCGGGAGGCCTGTTTTGCGGCGGGGCCAGCGGCCGCACCTAGCCCGTCGCCACTGAACGAATCGGGGGTCATGTTGATGACCCCCATAACGAGGGTCCGCTCTCCGAGTGGCAGGGCGTGCCGGCCGATGGTGAGGGTCCTCTCGGAACGATCGTCGTGAGCCTTAATCGCCGCCATTACCTCCTCGCCGATGCGTTTCAGACCGAAGGGCTGCGACCGCAATCTCTTGGCGAGGATCTTCTGACGACGCAAGTCGGCGATGAGCACTACGCTTTGCGGCGTGTCGTCGAATGCGGCGACCGAGTGGGCCACGGCGCACTCGGCGCCTACGGTCAGGGCCTCCTGCTTTAGGATGGACGCCGCCCGGCCGGAGACGCTCTTGAGGAAGACGGCCCGCATGGTCGCGTCCTCAGCCATCCACTTGGAGGCAACCGTGGACGCGCCCGCTCGGAGGATTTCCTCATTGGCGTCGGCAGCGTGGTTGATGTGCATGACCCGGGCGTAGTGCTTCATCAACGTGATGCTCCTCCGGCACTGGGCTATTTGCCGATGCAGAACGTATCGAAGATGTGATCGATGATGTCCTCAGGCGCGGTGTCGCCGGTGATCTCTCCGAGAGCGCTGAGCGCGACCCGTAAGTCCTCGGCCAGGATCTCGTCGTAGGCCCCCTCTGCCTCCGCGCCGAGACAGTTCGCGAGCGCGTCCGCAGCCTTCTCGATGGCTTGCTTGTGGCGCACATTAGTGACGATGATATCGGCTTGAAGGCGGGCCTCGCCGCTCCACGTTGTGGCTACGATCGCTGATTCCAGCGCCCCAAGGCCCTCGCCTGTCAGCGCCGAGACACTTCTGGCGTCCGCGAGTTGCGTGGCCTGAGGCAAGTCAGCTTTGTTGGCGACGACCAAGGCTTGGCGCTCGGCGAGACCATCGAGGAGGGCCTCGTCCTCGTCGCGCAGCGGCTCCGAACCGTCGAGAACGAGCAGCACAAGATCGGCGCGTTCCATCCACGACCGCGCCCGGTCGACGCCCGCCCGCTCGATGGCATCTCCGGACTCCCGCATCCCCGCCGTGTCGGCCAACGTGACGGGGAAGCCCTGCATGTTGACCGTCTCCTCGATGACATCGCGAGTCGTGCCGGGCTGGGGCGTGACGATCACGCGGTCCTCGCGCAATAGGGCGTTCATGAGGCTTGACTTGCCGACGTTCGGTCGACCAATGATGGCCACCTTCAGCCCCTCACGGAGGGCGCGCCCTGCCTCGGCGGTCGAGAGGAGATCGCGCATGTCCGATTGCAGACCGACGATGCGTTGGCGGAGTTCGGGCCGGTCGAGGAACTCGATGTCGTCGTCGCCGAAGTCAATAGATGCTTCGAGGTATGCGGCGATATCCACCAGTCTGTCGCGTAGTCCGCGAATGGCAGACGACAGCGCGCCGGACAGGTGGTGCAGCGCTGCCCTGTGCGACGCGTCCGTGCGGGCGGTGATGATGTCGGCCACAGCCTCCGCCTGCGCGAGGTCGATGCGCCCGAAATGGTAAGCGCGACGGGTGAATTCGCCGGGGTCGGCGAGCCTCGCTCCCATGCGCAGGACGAGTTCCAGCACGCGACGAAGGGGCACGATGCCGCCGTGGCAGTTGATCTCGACGATGTCTTGCGTCGTGTACGTGCGCGGCGCGCTCATGACGGTAAGAAGCACTTCGTCGACCCGCTCCTCGGCGTCGACGATGTGGCCGTAACGCGTGTTGAACGAGCCCTGCTCAGACGGCCGAGGCGCGTCGCCCGCGGGACGAAAGACCGCGTCCGCGATGGCCAGCGCGCCGGGCCCGCTGAGGCGGACGATGCCGATGCCGCTCTGGCCTGGCGGCGTGGAGATAGCCGCGATAGTGTCGTCGAACGTTCGCGTGAGCATCGGGCCAATTATAGTGGCCGGTGGCCGGCGGTCAAGCGCCGCTCGGCATGGAGGGATGGACTTGCCGGAGCTTCCCGAGCTTGAAAAGGTCAGGCGATACCTCGATGAGCGCATCATCGGGAAGCGCGTGAGCGCGGTGACGGTGAACCGTCGCGAGTGCATCAACGTGCCGCCGGCCGTGTATGAGCGGGCGCTTGTCGGGCGGCAGGTCCAGCACGTGTGGCGCAAGGGCAAGACGGTCGTCATCGACATGTCACGCGACGTCTCGCTGCTCGTGCATCTGATGCTGGGCGGCGACGTGGATGTGAGAGAGACGCCGGAGCACGACGCCGACGCGACGCAGATCGTGCTGGCATTCGAGGATGGGGCGGCGCTTCACATCAGCAAGTTGATGTTAGGGAACGCGCATGGCTTCCCGACGTACCATCTCGCCGAGACGCGGCTGGGCACGCTGGGGCCGGATGCGTTGACGGAGCTGCCCGACCAGGACGCGCTGCAAGCTCTCTACGGCAGTCGCGGGCGCGGGATGAAGGTGCTTCTGCTCGATCAGACCCTCGTCTGCGGGCTGGGAAACTACTACGCCGATGAGGTGCTGTTCCGGGCGCGCGTCCATCCGGAGACGCCCGGCAAGGCCCTGACGGCACCGGATATAACGCGGCTGCGCGAGGCCATCGAGACTGTGATCTCAGAGGCGCTCGATGAAGGCAGGCCCGAGTTTGACCGCCAGGTCTTCGCGCGAGAGGGCGAGCCGTGTCCGGCCTGTGGGAGCGAGATCAAGATGAAGCGCATTCAGAAGCGGGCAACCCATTTCTGCCCCAAATGTCAGCGAAGAAAGAGCGTCCGCAAGAAGCGCCGGTAGCCACCTCGCGCAGTCGGCCTCACGGATCGTATTCCGCGCGCACGATTCCCGTACCAGGACCGGAGACCTCGACCGGCGCCCGGTCGGCCCGGCGGATCCGCAGGACGACCTCGCCCTGAAATCCATCCGGCGGAATCACTTGCGCCTCCACGCGGTCATCGTAACTGTCGATCCTGAAGCTGATCTTGCCCCACCGCGTTGGCGCGTTGCGCACCTCGATATACTCGCCCGGCTCAAACCAGCGTTGCGGCGCCGCCTTGCAGAGCCACACCCGCTCCGCGTCACGTTCCTCGCTGACGAGCATCCACTTCACCATCAGCGGTGTCGTGAGTTGCGCGGGGACGCAGTAGTCGGCATGGTAGCGCCGCTCCGGCGCGCCCTCGATGCGGACTTGCTCGTACGCGCAGAACGTGCCGGGCATCTGCTGCAGCGCCATGTGCCCATACAGCGCCAGCAGGTATTGCTCGATGCGGTCGTCAGCCAGCAGCGCTCGCACCTGCGGCGCAAGCGGCCAGTCGTCTAGCTGGCGCGCAAACCGCGTCGTCGCCAGTAGCTCGCCACCCATGCGCCTGCGGTACTCGAACACCGCGTCCTGCAGGTCCTCATCCAGCACTTCGGCCGCCAGCAGCTCCGGCCAATACCGGTAGTTGGTGTACGATCCCAACGTGCCCGACGTCATCGTTTCGAAGGGCACCCCGATGCCGGGATAAGGTGGCAGGAATGGCGGGTCGCACGCGATCAGCGACGCCCGCGCCTGGACGAGCAGGTCCTGCCGGATGCCCTCCGCCTCCCCGAGAATCTCCTGGCTCGGGAGCTGACGCTCCTCGTACAGTCGGCCCAACTCCATCAGCCCTCGACACGCCCAGGCCGTGCCGGAGAAGTAGTAGTCCGTGTCCTCGCGCGTGTCCGCCTCCGGTGAGCCAAACAGCAACCCGCGTGTTTGCGAGTCGGCGGGCTGGGCGAGGGATTCATGCCGGAGCGCAATGAGATGCCGGGCGATCGCGTCGACTTTCGCTCGGCGCGCGCCGAGCCATTCGTCATCGCCCGTATACTGAACGAACCGCGCGACCAGGTCGAGCATCTGTCCGTACTCCGAGACCGCGGGACCGTAATACTCGAATGTGCCGTCATCCCTCACAAAGTGCTCGAAGTAGTAGGTCAGATACGCATCGGCTCGCTCCAGCAGCCCCCACTCCAGGCATGCGTTCGTCATCCACAGGATCGTCGGCGGGAAGCTATCATGCATCGGCTCCGCGTAGTGCCCCAAGCCGTATTTCGGGTGATCGCCGACGAAGGTCTGCATCGATCGAGCAAGGCCCGCCAGCGACGCGTCCACAAGGCGTGGCTCGGGCACGTCGATGTCCATCGCTGGATCCAGGACCCGGCGCCAGTGCCTGTGGAACGCGGCGAGCGCCTCGAAGAACTCGCTGCCCTCATCTGTCTCCTTGTGTGAGGACGAATTCCAGTAGGACCACTCGTCGCCTCGGACAATCGCAACATGCACCTGCTCGGGCTCGCCATCGATGCCGAACGCGATGATCTCCTGCCCAGCCTCGGCCCGCTCATCCCAGGACGCATAGTGAACGCCCGGCAGGTGGCCGCCGATCAGACCGCGCTTCGTCGCGGTGGGGAGGAGGCCGTCGGTTGACGCCGCGTGCTCCGGCTCATCGACGCCTTTCTGCCCCCATTCCGACGCCAGCAGACCGATCCGTCCCGCCTCGTCGATGACTCGTTTTACCTCCGCGGACGCGCTCGATACGGGCACGTAGCCAACTAGCTCCGGCAGCAGTCCGATCGTCGTCTCATAGCATGGCTCGCCTTGCCCCAGGACCTTCGCCGCGAGCACATCCGCCTTCGCCGATAGGATCGTCCGGGCGTAGTTGACCGGGAGCGCCGGGCGCTCGGGCGCGATCCTCGCGGGCTCGCCGACCGGCAACCGAATGGTCAGCAGCGGACCCGACTCATTGGCATATACGAGAAAGCTGAGGTCCTCGAAACGCCGTAGCAGCACTGCGGCCTTGGGCGCGCGCGTGATCGCCAGCACGTGCCAGTCGCCGAGCCGATCGCCCGGCGTGAGGGCCGCCACAGATTCTGTCTCCGGCGGCCTCAACTCATCGGCGGGCGGCTCGGCGGGGTAGTAGGCGTCGGCAGTGATCGGGTGGAACTCCTCGAAGGTCACGTTCGGATCCTCAAGCATGGACCAGTCCCCGCGGTCGACGTCGAGTAGGGGCAAGGCGGCGATGGCGTCGAGGTTCTTCGGCATCGGGAAGCCCGCCGGGCCAACCACAAACCCGTCGATGTTCGTGTTAGCCTTGTCGTCTTGCACCACGATCCGCAGTTGGTGCTGTCCGGCCGCGAGATGTCCGCACGCAACCCGCGTCCACGCCCATTCGTCCGCGCTTACGTGTCCCCACCCACCCGTCGAAGCGAACTCGATGGTCCCGCAGGAGTGGCCATCAACCAGCACCTCGATCCGCGCCGGGATCTCCGGTTGCCGCGCATAACGGAAGGCGATTTCCGCACCGGCGATGGGCGCGTCTGACCAGAATCGGTACAGGGCATGGTGCCCCTTCGCCCCGCCGAACTCCGAGCCTAGGCACTGGGCGTTCGATGCGAATGGCGGCCGATCCGGACGCTGAGATCCGGACTGCTCCGTGAAGTGCTCGCCCTCGCACCAATACGCGGGCGCCGACGCGACGCAGGTCGCGGCCGAGAGCGCGAGCAGGATGGCCATGGGGGTGCTCATCTGCGCGCTCCCTACTCCCATCCATCCTCACAGACCAACTCGTCCAGGCCCTTCCGGTCTCGCGCGTCGGGCGATTCGGCGGGCACGCCAAGCGGCGTCAGGCACACCACGCGCCAACTCGCTGGGATGCCGAGGATCTCTCTCACTTGGTCCTCGAGGAACGCGCCGATCCAGCACGTGCCGAGGCCTACGTCCACGGCCGCCAGCGTGATGTGATCGAACACGATCGTCGTGTCGATCGCGAAGGTGTTCATCCATCCCGCCTGCTTTGGGTATGAGTCCGGCTCGGAGCCACAGCCCACAAGCACGATCGGCGCTTGGCCGACGAACTTCTGGCCCTTGCACGCGGGTACGAGTTTCTCGCGCAACTCCGCGTCCCTCACCACGATCAGTTTGAAGGGTTGGTTGTTACACGCGGTCGGGGCGAGTTGGGCGGCCTCAAGGACGGTCGCCAGTTGCTCGTCAGTGACCGATTCCGGCGCGTATTTGCGGACGCTACGGCGGGTGCGAATGGCATCCATGAGTTCCATTGCGTTGGCTCCCTTGCGTTCTAGTTGGTGAGTAACTCAAATCGGTCGATGCTGATGCGCGCGCCGGGCGTCCCGCAGGGATCGAAACGAAATCCCCTGATGATGCCCCGCCAGCGCGGTTCGGCCGCCATGTCGATGATGTAGTCGTGGTACTTGTTGTCGGCGATCAGCTCGAAGCGCGCGCTGTTTGCCTCGCCGATCGTCGTCGTAACGGTCTCCCAGAAGAGCTGCCCCGTCTCGCCCTCGCCGCTGACCTTGTCGATCTTCATCCGGATCAGCACGCGAGGGTGGCGAAGAGCCGATGCGGTGACAACGGGCCCGGTGAACGCGGGGTCGCTGTGGGTGACGACGCAGTGCATTGCGCCATCCACGATCCGGAAGTCGCCCATCCCCATGAAAGGCCCCCAGCCCTCGCCGGTCTTCTCGAATTCCCATACGGTCTGGTCCTGAGTCTGGGGGAAGTCGTACGGCCCGAGTCCGACATCGGCCGGCGTGATGTCGAGATGCTCCTCTGTCTTGCAGAATGCTCGGCGGACCGCGTCGAGCATGTCAAATCCAAACTCGACGCAGGGCTCGATGTAGCTCCCCTCGCCCCACTCGTTCCATGGCCCAAGGGCGACGATGCTCTGACCGCGTTCATCGACGAAATCACGCGCATCGCGACAGATCTTCTCGAAATGATCGGGCGTCCGGTCATGGATTACCCGCGCCTTGTGCCCATGCCACGGCTGCGACGCCCAGCCGGTATCGACGCACGGGATGAAGCCCATCCGATTGTCGATCATCTCGTCATGGCGCTCCCAAGCGGTCTTCGAGGTCCGCGCCACGAGTTCGAATGGGAAATTCATCGCGTCCTCGGCCAACTCCGTCGCGTCGCCCCACCAGTGGTACGATGTTGCGGACGTGTAGCCCTCGGCAGCGAGTTGATCCACATGCGCCTCGTCCGAGTGATCGCCCATCGCCACGAAGGTGATCCCCTCAAGGCCCGCCGCTCTGGCCATCTCCTGAGACATCGCGTACAGCGTCTCCGCCTCACCCGAGCCGCCCACATCCCGACGGATGTTCGCGGGCGCCCAGATGAACACGGCCGGTTTCCCGTCAATGGTGAGGTACTCGTCGAGCCCGAAGTAGTTCTCTATCCAGTATTGCGTCACGTCGCGCCAGTCAGCCATGGAGTGAGTGCCCGCGGCATTGTGGTTCGCCCACATCAGCGCGAACTTCATGTACCTGCGCCAGCGCGCTTTCATGTAGCCATCGTGCAGCCAGTGATCGAGCGATCGCCCGCCGGATGTCCAATACCAATCGACCATGAAGAACGAGACGCCGTGCTCCGCCGCCCACTTGATCTGCCAGTCGACGATCTCCGGGTCTGCCTCATCGTACCAACCCAGCGCCGGTCGGCGCTCTGGCGCGGTGTCCTTCACCGGTTGCCAACGCCCCATCGCGTACCATCCGGGGAAGTAGTAGCTCCCGATCTGGTAATTCGTCTCCGCCGGCACTGGTTCGGGGACATACGACGCGGCGGCGATCGTCGGCGCCTCCGTGATGACCAGCGGGAGCCCCGTCGCGGTCGCCGCCTCGCCGGTGGCGGGCTTGATCGTGACGGTCGGCGTGGCGTCGCACGGCCTGTCGGCCGTAACCCGCCAGCTCACCTCGGTCGGCAGCGCAAAGTGAGCGATGATCGGCTTCCGCCGCGTCTCGCCACGTGCCAACCGAAGGGGCTTGGGGAGCCTCACCGACGCGGTTCCCTCTGCCGTCTCGCCGCCATGGTTGATGAACATGCACGTGTACGTGTTTGCCTGCCCCGTTCGAGGGACGGCGTCGGCTGGGCCCGCGTGTGTGATCTCGATCTCAGGTGCGCCGACTGGGTAGTCTGTGATCGCCACCGAGTCGATCTCAAATATCGCGCCCTCGGCGTCGGTCGGCTGAAGCCCAACGGCGAGGAGGTCGCCGCCATAGAGCGTGCTCTGGCTGAGATCGACGTTGTACGCGTGCAGTTCCCCGTCTGCGCGGAGCGGGAAGCGCACCGAGGTCATGCCGCTGCGGTCGCGGAGGGCGAAGCTGATGCTCCCGAACACGCCGCCGCTGACACGCATGCGGATCGATGCCCACGGGCCGGGATCGCCCGCTCGCGGCGGCGTTGGCGCAATCAGCGATCCCGCGCCATTGAGCGTCTTGCCTCGGAGCGCTGACCTGAGATCGATCCCCTCGGCTACGAACCAGTCGTCGACGTCCCCTCCGTCGGCCTGCCAGGCGAGGTCCCGTGACGCGGCTTCGCGGTCGCCATCCACGATCCGGATCCAGTCGACGGCAAACGCGCCACTATCACGCGGCAGGTCGAACCGCAGCCGGATGATCTTCCCCTCGGCATGCCAGAACGGATGGATCGCGTACGTGTGGAATTCCCCATCCCCGTACACCTCGAAGCGCGTCTCCTTGCCTCCCGTGAAGCCTTGGTGCGGCGTGTCGAGAGTGTTGGTCCAGAAGAATTCGGCCCCCCCGCCCTTCTCCGACAGCATGCGGATCTCGATCCGCTGCCAGGGCTTGGCCTCGATGTCGAAAGTGGGGGTCGCGAACTGCGGATCCCAATCGACCACCATTCCGGCAAATAGGCCGTCGCTCACGCGCACATCCTCGACGTGAGAGCCCTCCGACCAGCCGCTGAGGTCGTCGTCAAACTCCCAACCCACCAGCACCGGCGTCTCGGCGCAGGCAACCGTTGCGGCCAGCAGTGCCAGCCCCAGAATCGCAGCCCTCATCATAGCCATCCCACCTCGTTCCACATGACCGCTGAGCGGTCGTAGGTGGCCTTGAGTTGCCCGTCGATGTCATCCACTGGGTCACAGCCGTATTTCTCGCGAAACGCCGCGTGGATGCGCTCCTCGAGTCCGGTGACCTCGGTCAGGGGCAGGTCCATCCAGACGTTGCCCCTCAGATCGCTCTCTCTCAGCGCAACCGCGATCTCCTGGTCCTTCCGCGCGTTCTCGGCGCCATATACCGGCGCGGCGTCATCCACCACCATGCGATACATGCTCTCAAGCAGCGCCGCTTTCGCGATGTCATCCATGTCGGAGATACCGTAGCGCGCGTAGGGGTTCTGCCATTCGATCACGGGATCCGTTTCGACGTGCAGCCGCTGCAACACGCCGTCGCCATCCTCCGTGCGCTCGATGGCGTAGCGCTTCTCCTCGTCGCCCTCGTACAGGTGCAGATCATCAGCCTCAAGGTAGCCCCGCGTCCCCTCCACATCCCAGTGGCGCCGCCACGCGCGGTTCTTCGGCGGCAGCTCATACAGGCACTTGAAGTCGCCGAAGTCGAGCGTCGCGCCCTCCCAGTACGCCCACGGCATCGGATCGCCGCCGTAGCTCAGCTTCCCCTCGATCTCCACCTTGCCCGCATAGCCCAGCACCCGAACCGGGTCGCGCCCTGTCACCATCCGAATGGCATTCATGCCGTGGTACGTCCCGCATGGATACGTAAGGCGGGTGTGGACGA